>JAYTUF010000447.1:0-6728 GCA_043744755.1 Anatilimnocola sp. | reverse complement strand
GCCGAAGATTCGCGAGACCGAACGGCCAGCTGCTGAAGAAGCCTACGCCGTCGCGCGGCGGGCGTATGAGAAGATACTTAAGGAGTCGTTTGATGATCGGGCTGCTGGGAAATAGTTTTCGCGGGCAGTGACCGCAAGAACTCGCTCAGTATCGCCTGATATTCCGGCGGGTCGCCGTTGTTGTGATCGAGGCCGCGATTGGTGATGAATTGCTTGCGTCCGGGCGCGGCGGCGTGGAGTTTTTGGCCCAGGTCATAGGGGACGAGCGTGTCGCGGTCGCCGTGGCTTTGCAGCAATGGTCCGGCGTATTTCGCCATCTTGGGGAGCGAGTAGTAGCGATTCCTCATCAGCCAATGGACCGGCGCCCAGGGATAAAGCCGCGCGGCCGCATCGGGCAGGGAGGTGAACGCATTTTGCACGATCAGTCCGCGAGCGCCGTTCCGCGCGGCCAGATCAATGGCCACCGCGGAGCCGAGCGAACGGCCCATGAGCACAATTTCGGCCGGCTGAATCTTAGCTCGTTCGGCCAGCCAGCGCTGGGCCGCATCGCCATCGGCCAGGATACCGACTTCGTGTGGACTCCCCTCGCTGCGGCCGTAGCCGCGATAGTCGAAGACAAAGATGGACAGTTGATGCTCATCAGCGAGCTCAGCCAGGTACTCGCCTAAGTAACCAACATTCTCTCCGTTGCCATGGCAATAGAGCAGGTGCCCTTGGGGCGGCGTGCCTCGCGCCTCAAGATCGCGATACCAGCCGTGCAGCTTCGTGCCATCGGCGGATGTGAAGTTGACTTCTTCCCAACCATGCGTTTTCGCCACGTTCCAATCACCGGCCGGATAAACCGGGGCGGGATAGACCAGCGATGTTTCCATCCAAAGCAACATAAGCAGCACCGCCACATACGCCACGACGACAAATCGAGCGACCCAAAACACGCCCTGCCAAACCACTCGCTGCGTCACAAGCAACTCCGACGAATGACCAATGACGAAACACTACCCCCTGCCGATCCTATTGTATCGTGCGTTGCCCCTGTCGCGACTATCAAGTTAGACTAAGGACGGATGCGCGGCGTGCATCCGGTGGTCCCGCCTCAAAAATCCTCTCGCTCTTGGGCGCTTGCCGATGATTCGTTCGCTGTTCGTTATCGTTATTATTGCCTGCCCGCTACTTCACGGCGCGGCGGTCGCCTCGGACAAGCCGATTTTGCCAGAATTCGACCCGGCTCATGCGGAAAAAATGCAGGAGGGGGTGTCACTCTTCAAGCAAGCGGTTCGGCCGGTGCTGGTCAAGCATTGCCTCGACTGTCACGGCGGCGACGAAGTGCAATCGGGCTTCGATCTGGCCACTCGCAAGGGCTTGCTGCGTGGCGGCGCGAAGGGAACCGCAGTGAGCATCGGCAAGGCGATGGACAGCAACCTGGTGCGGTTCATCAGCCGCCGCGAGAAGCCATTTATGCCCGATGGCGACGAGAAGCTGCCTGACGAGGCAATTGCCGCGATTGCCAAGTGGATCGATCTAGGCGCGCCTTACGATACTCCGCTGGTCGCCAATCCGCGCGATCCCGATTCGTGGACGGCGACCGTCATCAGCGATAAGGCTCGGGAATTCTGGTCCTTTCAACCGCTGCGGCGGGTCGAGCCGCCGCGCGTGAAGAACGAAGCCTGGGTCCGCGGTCCGATCGATCGCTTTGTGCTGGCGAAGGCGGAAGAAAATGGACTGTCTACGAACACCATCGCGAGCAAGCGAATCCTGATTCGCCGAGCGTCTTTCGATCTGATCGGTCTGCCGCCGACGCCAGCGGAGATTGAAGAGTTTCTCAAGGATGAAAGTCCGCAAGCTTTTGAGAAAGTGCTCGATCGATTGTTAGAAAGTCCGCACTACGGCGAACGCTGGGGCCGGCATTGGCTCGATGCGGCACGATTCGCCGAAAGTCATGGTTTTGAACAAGACTATGACCGGCCATTCGCGTTTCACTATCGCGACTTTGTGATCAAGGCCCTGAATCAAGACATGCCCTACGACCAGTTCGTCCGCTGGCAACTGGCCGGTGATGAACTGCAGCCTCAGGAACCGCTCGCCCAGATGGCTACGGGGTTTCTTGGGGCTGGAGTGTTTCCCACTCAGATCACCGCCAATGAAGTCGAGAAGTCGCGGTACGATGCCCTTGATGACATGGCCGCCACGACCGGTAGTGCGATGCTGGGTCTCTCCGTGGGCTGTGCTCGTTGCCACGATCATAAGTTCGACCCCATTCCCGCTGCTGACTATTACCGCTTCGTGGCCACGTTTGCCACGACCGTGCGGAGCAACATTGATCTGAACTTGCAGCCCGCAGAATATCAGGCTGCGAAGAAAGTCTTCGATCAGGCTCATGCGCCCTACGTCGCAAACCGCGTCAAATACGAGACGGAACAACTGCCGGGGCGCTTGGAACAATGGGAACAAACGTCCGGAAAGAAATCGATCAGCGATGCGAAGTGGCAGATACTCACCGTGAAACAGGCGAAATCGAAGGGCAATGCAACCCTTACATCGCAAGCCGATGGGTCTGTCTTAGCCAGCGGTACGAATCCCGATTTCGATGTCTACACGCTCGAAGCAGAACTCCCCGCCGGCACCTATCAAGGCGTGCGGCTCGAAGGATTAGCTGATCCATCCATGAAGAAGGGCGGTCCCGGTCGCGCGGACAACGGCAACTTTGCCCTCACCGATTTGCGCGTCGTGCTGAAAACCACGGGCGGCGCGGATCAGTCGCTGACGCTCAAAAACCCGCAAGCGACGTTTGAACAGAAACCGGCCTTGCTGGTGCAATACACGATCGACGCTGATAAGAAATCGGCCTGGGCCGTCGATCCGCAGTTTGGCAAAGACCATGCGGCCGTCTTTGAGTTGGCCGAGCCATTGGTAATTGAGAAGTCCGCCACGCTCACGTTCACATTGGAGTTCAACGGTAACAATAAGCACAATTTGGGTCGGCCGCGAGTTTCGGTCACTTCGCAGGCTACACCGCTAGCCGTAGAAGTGGGCGGGATGCCCGCGGGCATCGCAGCAGCGCTGGCAACGCCCGTCAAGGATCGAGCACCCGAACAGCAGCAGCGGTTGCTCACCTGGTATCGAACGCAGGACGCCGATTGGGTCAAACTGAACGAGGCTGAACAAGACCATTTGAAGAAACAACCGCAACCGAAACTCGCCAAGGTGATGGTCTGCAGCGAGGGCGTGACGCCCATTCGGCATCACACGCAAGGGGCGGACTTTTTCAATGAGACCCACTTCCTGAAGCGGGGCGACCATGAGCAGAAGATGGGTCTCGCCACGCAAGGCTTCTTGCAAGTGCTGATGACCGCTCCCGACCGCGAGAAGCATTGGCAACGACCTCTGCCGGTCGGAGCCACCACATCGCATCGCCGCTCGGCCCTCGCCGCGTGGATGACCGATACGGAGCAAGGCGCCGGTCACTTGCTGGGCCGTGTCATCGCCAATCGCTTGTGGCAGCATCATTTTGGCCGGGGGATTGTCTCCACGCCCAACGACTTCGGTGTTCAAGGCGCTCGGCCCACGCATCCGGAGCTGCTCGATTGGCTGGCAACCGAGGTGATGGCCCGCGGCTGGAAGCTGAAGACGATGCACAAGCTGATCATGACCAGCGCCGCCTATCAGCAGGCCAGCACGTTCGATGCAGCGGATGCGAAGCTCGATCCCGAGAATCAACTACTCTGGCGCTTTTCGCCGAAGCGTTTGGAAGCGGAGATCGTCCGCGACAACTTGCTCGCTGTCAGCGGCAAGCTCGACCGCACGCAATTCGGCCCCGGCACGCTGGAAGAAGCCCACCTCCGCCGCAGCATCTATTTTACGATCAAGCGCAGCAAGCTCGTCCCCATGATGCAACTCTTCGATCAGCCCGAACCGCTTGTCAGTGTTGGCGGCCGCCCCAGCACCACCATCGCACCGCAGGCTCTCGTGTTCATCAACAATCCGCAAGTCCGTTTGTTCGCTCATTCATTTGCGAAACAGTTGCTGCCACTTTTGGAAAAGTCCGCCGACGATGCCGTGCGTCAAGGCTATCTGCAAGCCATCGCTCGCGATCCCGATGCCGATGAGTTGCATGAGGCCACTTCGTTCTTGACTGAACAATCGAAGTCCTATCAAGCCGATGGTAAGGCCAACGCCCAGGAACTCGCCCTCGCCGACTTCTGCCAGGTGCTGTTTGGGCTGAATGAGTTTGTGTATGTAGAATGAAATGCTGTTGAAGTAGTTCGTCAGGGAAAAAGAATATGACTCGCATTAACTTAAAAGATCAAGCGACAATTAAGCAGCTTTTGCAATTGCGCGGCTCGGTCGAACTCTGTGACGAACAAGGCAACCTTGTCGGCTTCTTTCGTCCGATGAAACCGACCTTCGACCTCAGCGGGGAAAATGGGTTGAGTGAAGAGGAAGTGCAAAGGCGGCTAAAACAACCGGGACGTCCTCTCACCGAGATTCTCCACGACCTGGAGAAACTTAAGTGAACTGGAATGTGACGTGGATATCTGAATGCTATGTACAGTTAGAAGCAATTTGGAAAAATGCAGAAGACCGCGGTTCAATCACTCGAGCAGCAATTCGCATTGATCGACTGCTTGCGTCCGACCCAATCGAAAACAGTGAGTCAAGGGAGTTCAAGCAACGAATCATTTTTGAACTGCCGCTGGTTGTGGTTTTTGTGGCGGAGCCAAGACTTTTGCTAATTACCGTGATCGATGTTCGTTGCGTGAACCCGCGCTAAGCCACGATCTGAGAGAATTACAATGAATCCAATCTTTTCCCGCCGCCAACTCCTCGCCCAAGCCGGCGGCGGCGGCGCTGGTTTGCTCGCGCTCGCCTCGATGCTCGCCGAGGAAGGCTTGCTCAGTCCCGCGAGTGGGGCCGAGACTTCATCTACTCCAGGCACGACCAATCTCAATCCGCTCGCTGCCCATCCGGCGCATTTCGCAGCCAAAGCCAAGAGTGTGATCTGGCTGTTCATGAATGGCGGGCCGAGCCAGGTGGATACTTGGGACTACAAGCCCGAACTCGCCAATCGCGATGGTCAGGCGCTCAAGGACTTCGATAAGAACACTGGCTTTTTCACGGGGCAGGTTGGCCCCGTGATGAAGTCGCCGTTTCAGTTCAAGCAGCACGGTAAGAGCGGGGCTTGGGTGAGTGAAATCTTCCCCGGCATGGCTCAGCATGTCGATGACATGGCCTTCGTCCATTCTTGCTACACAGGTTCCAACAATCACAGTCCCGCGCTGTTCATGATCAACACCGGTCTGGCCAAGATGGGCAGCCCGTGTGTTGGCTCCTGGGTGACGTATGGCCTGGGCAGCGAGAGTCAGAGCTTGCCCGCCTTCGTCGCGATGACCGATCCACTCGGCCGCGGCCTGCCGAAGGGCTATTCGCAGAACTGGGGCGCGGGTTTCTTGCCGAGCGTGTTTCAAGGCACCTGGCTCAAGCCCAGCGGCGATGCCATCGACAATCTTTATCGACCCGCGGATCAAGGCGATAAGCAACAGCGGGCCGCGCTCGATCTGCTGGCCAAACTCAATCGTAAACAGTTGGCTGAGAAGCCCCATGAACCCGAACTCGCCGCCCGCATCGAGAGTTTCGAACTGGCTTACCGCATGCAGCTCGCCGCGCCGGAAGCCATTGATGTGAGTCAGGAACCCGCTCACATTCAAAAGCAATATGGCATCGGCGATAAGCGTTGCGATCACTTCGCGAAGCAATGCCTGATGGCTAGGCGGATGGTCGAGCGGGGCGTGCGATTCGTGCAGATCTACAGCGGTGGCATGGAGAACGAACGCAGTTGGGACGGCCATCAAAACATCAAGGACAACCATGCCCAGTTCGCCGGCGAAACGGACACGCCCATCGCCGGTTTGCTCGCGGACCTCAAGCAACGGGGCCTGCTCGATAGCACCCTCGTCATCTGGGGCGGCGAGTTCGGCCGCCTCCCCATCGTCCAAACCGGCGGCACCGGCCGCGATCACAACCCGCACGCCTTCACTTACTGGCTCGCGGGCGGCGGAGTGAAGGGGGGCGTGAAGCACGGCGCCACGGACGAGATCGGCTTCAAAGCCGTCGAGAACCGCGTCCACGTCAACGACTTGCACGCCACGATTCTGCACCTGCTGGGCCTCGACCACACCCGGCTCACCTTCCGCCTGAGCGGCCGGGACTTCCGCCTGACGGATGTCGCGGGGCACGTCGTCCGCGAGATTCTGGCGTGAGTTAAGGCGGCGGTTTCTTCCTTTGGTAAAAAACTGCCTCAACCCATCGATCTTCGATCTTACCCCCCTTGATGCCCCCCGCTCGATAACACTTTCGACGAAACTTTTCACAGCCAGAGTCACTTCACAAGTTCTTTCCATTCATGGCCTTGCGACGACCAACGTCCGTTGTCAGCCCGTTATCGAGCGTTCCCCTGATAACAGTTGATAACCTCCATTTTGCCGGTCGAAGCCCTAGTGCCGCATTCACTTCCGCAGCAGACTAAGGGCTTCGAATACGCAACACCTATTGTTCATGTGGCGACTTTGTGTTCAATAGATGACAACAACACACAGCCAAGTGATAGCGCCGTGTTGAAGTAGTTACTCAGCACCTTGCGAAACATTTCAAGTAGAGTCGAGAAGTGGCGCGGTGGTTTAGGTGGCAGTTTGTATTCCCTGTTGGCTCGCTCTTTCGTGTGCGAGTGTCACAAT
>JAYTUF010000446.1:0-1761 GCA_043744755.1 Anatilimnocola sp. | reverse complement strand
GTCGTCTTGATAAAGTAGTACGAAATCGCGGAACAAGACTTTACCTTTCGCATCGCAGACGTCTTTCGTGGCCTCCGTCTTATTAAATTCAGTCTGGTTTTTCCCGCAGGAAGCCTCCCACTGGGAATTTGCAGGTTCGACGACAAGAGCCCCAATCGCACCGTGAGAACTATGTTTGATCACATCGGCCATATCGCGTAGCGCCACGGCGCCGAACTCAATCGGCGTCCACCGCGGCAGTCCGTTTTCGTCCGCGCCGTAATCTCCGGCATACCATTGGTACACTTTACGCTGACTACAGTCATTGCCGGACAAAGACAGGCAAGGTAGCGCCGTGGAAGACTTGTTCATCCCAACATTGGCACCATCCTGATTGTAACTGCTCACCGCCAGCAACTGAGGGTGCAGGCCAACCTGAGCCGATGAGTGGATCTGGTTAAAGTTAAATCCTTCCACCGTCTGCGGCATAGTATTAAAGCTCCAATGCTTGGTATCCATAAGATCTAAATCAGGCATGTCGCCAAGCGCATTGTACAGCGTCACATTGATGCAGTCCCCGGCCGAGGCACGCAGAATCAACGGCTCCGGTAGCCGCGCGCCTATGGCGTATTCTTGCTTGAGGAGCTGCATTTTTTTCTCGATAGTCAAAGGTATCTCTTTTATTGTACCGTCCGATTGACGTTCCTTATCGTATGGGTCGACTACAAACAGTATCCCATTGGGATCGCGAATGCCAAAATGTTCGTTGTAGAACAGCGTTCCATTTGGCAGGATGTCGCGCGCGTGCCAAGCCGTGATGTTGTAGTGTTTGTCCTTAAGTTGATCTCGGTCAGGGCTGCACACCGATGCATTCCTAACACCCGTATGAAAACGTAGCCAGCGGCGCGCGTTGGCGGGGACCACGTCACCAAATCGTGTGGGATCCCTGACCGCTTCAAGCAACTCTGTGCGCTGTTCAGGGCTCAGTTCTTTATCAAGGTCTATTTCTCTTTGCAGTTCGTCACGCAATGCAACTAATTCCAAATTAGAGAACTGGTCAAAGCTAACCGCCTGGTCTTCAGGAAACAGTGGTGCCAACCCGCTTTCGGATCGGGGAGCAAGCGGCTTGAACGAGCGCAGTAGGCCCCACTGACCGTCCCACAAATTGTCTGTGGCCGAAGACGAATATAAGTAATCGGTGCCGGCAAGCAGGCTAGGCGAATGAAACTTAGCGTTCACCTCGAAATGCTCGGAGATGCCGATGGGTTGGCCATTCATATAACCGCTGCTTGGCGACTCGGGCTGGGAGAGCCATTTGCCTCCGTGCATGGTGAAGATATGGTTTTCTTCCTGTGCGCCTTGAATCAAGCGGATTTGCACGTTGTCGTTATCGTACATACGCAGAATCGGCGTCGCCGGATCGCCCGGTTTACGACCGGCACTCGCGCCCTCGGTATAAATTTTCGCGGCAGCTTCCGGTTGATTTTTGTGCACGGACGAACTGAACACATTGGCCAGATCGCCCCGTTCATCGGAATGCTGGGTAAAACAATCTTTACCGGCCGCCGTGTATTCGCAAGAAAACGGTGCATCGACCTGGGCGTCCTTGGCAAACGATTTCTTCTCTCCGATTCGCAATGGAATCGGTTCGTTGCGATAGTTGATGAGTTGCGTGCCGGGATCCTTGTTAGAAATACCTTCCGGCAACGGCAGCCCGGTGTGTAAGCTTGGCGAGGGAAGCTCACCGTCCTTGCGGTTAGGTGGGTTGACGGCCTGGTTTTC
>JAYTUF010000445.1:0-6745 GCA_043744755.1 Anatilimnocola sp. | reverse complement strand
CCGCGACACATCTGGACGACGCTGTTCACGTATGGGGCCGTTTTCGTACTCTTCCCGCTGCTGAGTTGGCTGGCGTATGCCTGGGTGCAGGGTTGGTTGTTTTAAGGCAAAGCTGATGGATGGCGAGATCACGTTTGAGCTAGCGCTTGCTAAACTCGTTCCGGCGGGTCAGCAACACCTGCTGCAGTTTTGGGAACAATTGTCGGCAGCCGAGCAGGTGCAGCTCGCGGCGCAGATCGAGACGCTCGATCTCGAACTGTTCGCGCAACTGAAGCAGCAATACGGCGGCGCGTCCGCGCAGGGCGCGGCAGCCGTGGGCGACCATCGGGCCCACTGGGCAGCGCTCGCCGCGCGGGCCACTTCGCCGCCGGCGCTGCGGCTGGATGGCAGCGGCGTTGACTTCACGAAACAGGCGGCCGTTGAACACGGAGACAAACTGCTCCGCGGCGGTCAGGTGGGCATGATTCTGGTCGCGGGCGGTTTGGGAACGCGACTGGGTTGGGATGAGCCGAAGGGGATGTTCCCCATCGGGCCTCTCTCGCAGCGGCCGCTGTTTCAAGTGCTGATTGAATCGCTACTGGCCGTGCGCCGAAAATATCAGGCCGCGATTCCACTTTATGTCATGACGAGCCCCGCCACCGATCAGAAGACCCGCGAGTTTCTCGGCGCGAACAACAACTTTGGTCTGCCCGCGGAGGATGTACGTTATTTCTGCCAGGCCACGATGTTCGCCGTCGATGATCGTTGGCAACGAATCTTGCTCGCGTCCAAGAGTGAGTTGGCCCTCGCCCCCGATGGTCACGGCGGCATGTTGCGGGCGTTTGCTAAAAGTGGTTGCCTCGAAGATTGTCGTCGCCGCGGTTTGCAGGTGCTGTTCTATGGCCAGATCGATAATCCGCTGCTGCAAGTTTGCGATCCGCTCCTCTTGGGTAGCCATCAATTGGCGAAATCGGAGATGACGACGCAAGTGGTCCGCAAGCGCGAACCTCTCGAGCGCGTCGGCGTGCTTGTCGCCGCGGATGATGGCGTGCAGATGATCGAGTACAGCGATCTGCCGGAAGCCAACGCGCGGGAGACGTTGCCCGATGGCTCGCTCAAGTTCTGGGCCGGAAATCTCGCGGTGCATGTGTTTGATGTGGCTTTGCTGCAGCAGGCATCGCAGCTTAAAGATGCGTTGCCCTTCCATATTGCGCATAAGAAGACGCCGCATCTGGATGAGCAGGGCCAGCCGATGGAGCCAGCTCAGCCCAATGCTTATCGCTTCGAGCGGTTCATTTTCGACCTGCTGAATCTGGCCAAGAATCCGCTGGTCGTGGAAGTCGATCCCGCCGACGCCTTTGCGCCCGTGAAGAACGCCGATCGCGAGCCGACCGATAATCCGCGGCTGGCGAAACTGGCCATCATGGCGCTCCATCGTCGCTGGCTGCGAGCCGCGGGGCTGCAAGTGGCGGACGATGTTCCCGTTGAAATCAATCCGCTGTTCGCCGCTTCGGCCGCGGAACTAGCCGCGAAACTTCCCGCCGGATCGATCATCGATCAGCCAACTTACTTTGACTCGCAGGGACCACGCAGATGCTCCATGCCGTGATCATGGCCGGCGGCGCCGGCACGCGCTTCTGGCCGCTCAGCCGGGCGGCCACGCCGAAGCAGTTGCTCGCGCTCGTCGGCGAGCAAACGATGATTCAACAGACGGTGGAACGCTTGACCGGCCTCGTGCCGGCCGAGCGGTTGCTGATTGTCACCAACCGCCGGCTGGTGGAACCGATGGCAGCCCAACTGCCGCAGTTAGACATCACGCGGATTCTGGGCGAACCTTGCAAGCGCGACACGGCGCCTTGCGTGGGACTCGCGGCTTTGCTCGTCAGTCGCGCTGATCCCGACGCGACGATGGCCGTCATGCCCGCCGATCATTTGATCCATCCCCCGGAAGCGTTTCGCGAAACGCTGCTCGAAGCTGTGGAACTCGTTGAACAGGACGCCACGCGGATTGTGACATTCGGGATTCGCCCGACCTACCCGGCCGAAATTTTTGGCTACATCGAATGTGGCGAGCCGTTGATTGGGCCGTTGATTGGAAAGTCATTGGAGAAGGCTGCCTTTCGCGGCACTCGCTTTCGCGAGAAGCCCGCCCGCAGTGTGGCCGAGCAATATCTGGCCGCGGGGAATTTTTTCTGGAACAGCGGCATCTTTGTGTGGAAAGCGAAGACCATTATCGAGGCCCTCACCAAGTACGAGCCGCAGATGATGACGCACCTGCAGAAGATCGCCGGGGCGTGGGGCAGCGACAGTTTCACGACAGTCTTTGATCAGGAATTCAGTGAGATTCGCGGCCAGAGCATCGACTTCGCGGTGATGGAACATTACCCAAATATTGTCGTCCTCAAAGCTCCGTTCACTTGGGACGACGTCGGCAGTTGGCAAGCCATCGCGCGGACGGCAGGAGTAGATGCCAATGGCAACACCGTGCAAGCGAAGCACGTCGGCATTCGCACCAGCGGCAGCATTGTCCGCGGCACAGGCGATCATCTGCTCGTCACGCTCGGCCTGCACGATTGCGTCGTCGTCCACACGCCCGATGCGACGCTTGTCGCCCACAAGTCCGAAGAAGAAGCCATTCGCGAAGTGGTGAAGGAGTTGGAGCAGCGCGGCTGGCGGGAATATCTCTGAGCATTCCTAACGCGGCGAAGCCGCAGGAAGCCCGACGCGTAAGCTAGGGAGTGCCGCGAGAGAACTTCCCATTTCCTTGCGTACCATCAACTAGATTCTGCTCCGCATCTTGCGGAGAAATTGAGCGGTAAAAATCTAAGCCGCATGTATTGCTGGAATAAGAAGACCTAGCCGGATTGGCGGGAATTTAAGGTCGCCATGCATCCGGTCGCACCTTCCGGTCGATCTGCTCAAGGGGCCAATAAACTCGACAGTAAATGAATGGTCAAGCGACATAAAGGACCCACTCTCCATTTTGAGAACCAAGGACAAGCCCGCCTGAAGAAATGGGCTCGAATCGCCTCTCACCCCGTACGAGCACCAGGTAACTCCCCACGTACAGCACCGGCAGGAGCAGCCGGACGATGGCAAAGATGAGAGGAACGCGGGAGGGTTTCATGGTTTCCCTTGTTCGCTCAATAGCGAGCCTGCCTCCCGCGGTTGTTTCTCCTCGAAAGAAAACCGAATGAGTGAACGAACGATCCCGATGGCCCCGTCGGGAAACACGTCCGTGCCGCCATAAAAGTAGTTGCGGTCATCCGTCGATACTGCCGCCGGATTGTGGCCCGTCCATCTCACATTCACTTTGGTGGTCGTGCCATCTTTATGTTCCAAGTAAACGTCTGCGACCGAATAATGCATGTCGTCGGAATAGACGTCAAACGAAGTCGGCGTGGGTGTTACCAGCTTAAGGAAGGCAGGGACGTCAGATTGCGGTACTTTGATGAGCGTATCAGAATCGAGGTCGTTTAATTCGGTACTCTTGTGGAGCCGCGCAGTAATGCCAATGACTGGCTTAATCACCGGAGGAGACGGTTTCGCGCAGCCAACGAGCGCACCGAACAGCAATAAGGCAGGGATTGCGCGCATCGGAGTGCTCCTTGTTGTAGTCATTCTACCCGCGCATGAAAAAGCCACGCCAGAGAGTGGGTGCGTGACTAGAGCACTATACCCGGAGAACGTACCTGCGTTTGCAGCCGTCTTGAGTCTCGAGCGACTGCTGATGCAGCCGCCGCCGGACCGGACACGGCTACTCGAGGATTGGCGGAAGATTATTGCCCGCGTAGCGAAGTCTGATCCTGCAACCGCTTTCGCCCGCCGGGCTCTGGCGCGGGAATCGGTGCTCCGGGAGCAAGATCCCGACCGCAGCCTTTACCTGGGCGAATATAGGCCCGCCGCCAAAAGCAAGGATCCGCTCGCCCTGCGCATCCTCGGCGGCCTGCTGCTGCGCGATGGCCGGCAGGCTGAAGCGTTGCCGCTGCTCCAGTCGGCGCTAATTCTGCGGCAGGATGAAGCACCGCCGGTCGAAGAACTATTGCTGGCCCTCCTCGCTTACGAAGCAGGACAGCCCGCTGACGCTCGTGCCTGGCTCATCCAAGCGCGGCAGCAATTGCCGCCGGAATTCCCGCTTGTCCCGCGGGCTTCATCATCTCGGCCGTTTGATTGGGAGTCATGGCACGAGACGGAAGTGCTCCTCAAGGAAGCCGAGCGTCGCTTGGAGCGCTGAGCGAACTCGATCTGTGTCCACAGTCCGCGCCCGACTATTGGAGACTCAATCCCCGAGATCGGTAATCGTGTTGTGAATGACTCCGTGAACTGGCTTGCCGTCGGCGGCGCGCGCGGCGTATTTGATCTCCATGCACCAGGTCGGGCGCAGGTTCGCCACGTCGAGCGTCAGGGTTTTGGCATCGGCAGACAGGACAGCAGAGCGCACGTCCAGCCGTTGCTCGTCGTAGTGTTTCGAGCCGTAGTGTTTCGAGCCGTAGTTCGCCGTCCGCTTGAGCGACCAGGTGGTGATTTGGAAGTTCTTGAGGTCGAGGGACGCCGGATCGAGCCGTTCCGTGAATTTGAGTTGCAGGCCCGACTTGGCCGCGTGCAATTGAACGGGCAGATGCAGGGGCTGACCGGTGGCCCGGAGACGATACAGGCCGCCGGGATAGGTCGCATTGCCTGCCCAGGCAAACATGCCGCAGAGATAGAGCTGACCGTCCTGCGGCTGAAACCGGCCCCGCATCACGCCGGTGGGAAAGAGAGGGATCGGCAACTCGATCATGCCCCCCTGCATCATGCCGCGCACTTTCTCATGCGGCACGAGGAACACCTTGCCGTTGCCATAAGACAGGTTGAGCAGCCTGCCGTTGAGCGCTCCCCAACGCTTGCTCTCGACCCACAGCAGCTCGGCCGGCGAACGGTCGAACGCGTTGGTGATCCAGCACAATGGCGGGACCATCGCGGCATCGGACGAGTCGGTCACGTCGTGATAGCCCAGCATGTTGCCATAAAAGTTCGGCTTGCCGCTCGTGGGGAATGTCACCCAGTTGATGCGGTTCTTGGGGTTCCAAAAGCCTTCCTGATCGGTCACGAGAAACGAACCATCCGGATTGAGGCAGACGCCATTCGCGGCCCGAAAACCGGTCGCGAGGATGTCCGTCCGCAAGCCATCCGGGCTGACGCGCAGCAGCGTGCCGTGATGCGGCACAATCGCGGCCAGGCCATGACAGCCCGACTTGGCATAATAGAAATTGCCCGCCGCATCGGTCTGCAGCCCCATCGCGAACTCGTGAAAGTGTTCCGTGACTTGATGATCATTATTGAGGCACTGATAGAAATCGATCTCGCCGTCGCCGTTCAGGTCATGCAGCACGGCCAGTTGATCGCGACACATGTCTCTAATATCACCCCAGAGATTCGAGCATCGTCAGTGTTGCCACCGGCCGCGGGTAGCCCGCCGCGTGAGCAAGGGAGAGCCGCGAGTTGACGTCGATCCGCAAATGGTGCGATAGCACGAAACGGAACTGCGACGAATCGTCCAATCGCAAACGCGGTTGAACACAGATTTCCAGGCCGTTATAACTCCGATTCGTGCGGCAACCCATAGGCGACCTCGGGAGTGCCTGTCGTTGAATGAAGCGTGTGTTGGTCTTTGACTATTTGAATGAGTCCGGCTTCGCAGAGCTTTTCCAGAAGCTTCTTGACTCGAATCCTGTCATTTCTTTTGTAGTTCGCCTGGGCTTCAAAGCGTCGGTAGATTCCCAACCGATCCAGCACGACACTCGCGGTCCACAGCTTTCGCTGCCCGTGCGTCGGGTCCCTCATAACGGCGAGAATCTGTTCAGGAGAAATCGTTGTTGGAGTCATAATGTGGGTGCGATCAATCGTCGCAACCGTCAAACGATCAGGTTATGCACTAGTAACCCTGGGGGCCAGCGAGGGACTCGGCCCGGCCTGCTTGGCTTCGTAAAGTTTGATGTCCTGCAGGAACTCGCGGATCATCATCTTGTAGGAACGGCGAACGCTGGCGAGATGCTCGGCCGCGAGGTCCGTGCGCCCTTCAATCTCCGCCAAACGCATTTCTAAGTCGCGCAGCTTTTCCTTCGTCTGCTCATATCCTTCGGCAGTCAGGCTCTCCGTCATAGCAATATCTCCACAACTCCCTTAGGACGCTTCTTTCGATCGGTTGCAAACTGCCGGGTTGCCCAGGCCTCGAAATCGGAGTCATCGGCGGCGACGATAACTTGGAGGAACGGCCAAACCAAATCACTGCTGTCCAGTCTTGGGCCCTGCCGAGGATAATCAGCACCGGGCAAAAACACCACATCTACGTCATTTGGATCCGCCTTACGCGTCACAAAGCTGCCATTCACCAGGAGCCGTCGAACTCCCGCCGTCCTGGCTGCCTCAATGAACTGCACCAGTTCACTGATCTCCGCTTCTCTTTCCTCGGACCCACTCCCGAAACGCGTTACCAACTCGGCCACCGAGCAGGCGTGGATTCCCGGCGGCAGATTGCCAACGTCGTCGAAAGAAGGCAACATTGTCAACCTTGTGCGATTTCAACAAGCCAACTCAACTATTCTATGCTCCGATTACCGTGGCAACAACGCGTTGCCCACGGCGTCCAGATCGTCATCGGCAATCTCCACGCCTTCGACAAAGCTCTGCAGAGTCCGGGCGCGGTAGGGTTGTTGCAACTTGCGGACGGCCTTTGTTTCAATCTGCCGGACGCGTTCGCGGGTGACGCAGAAGATCTTGCCGACTT
>JAYTUF010000444.1:0-1764 GCA_043744755.1 Anatilimnocola sp. | reverse complement strand
TTGGGCGACGACTTTGAAGCACTTGCTGTGGTCGGGGCCTTTTTCGTCGAGCAGGTGATAGGTGGGGGTGCTGCCGTATTCGCGCTGGGCCAGTTGCTGCAGGAGCGATTTGTAGTTGCCGCCGAGTTCGCCCGCGGCAGCGAGTTCCACTTCGGGGCCGATGTAAGCGATGATGAATTGCCTGGCGGCCGGTTCGCCGCCGTCGAGATAGATCGCGGCGATCAGCGATTCAAACACGTCGGCGAGCAGTGACGGCGGGATCGTAGGATGCGAGGACATGCCCTTGCCGAGCACGAGAAACTCCTGCAAGCCGAGGGCTTCGCTGACCTTCGCGCACGTCTGCCGGCTGACGACGACCGATTTAATCTTGGTCAGGTCCCCTTCGGAATAATCGGGGAATTGCTGGAACAGCACGTCGCAGACAACAAAGCCCAAGATGGCATCGCCGAGAAACTCGAGCCGCTCGTTCGACGCCAGCCGGTGCTCGGCCCCCGAAGCGTGCGTGAGCGCGGACCGCAAGATCTGTTGGTTGGTGAACAGATAACCAATGCGCCGCTGGCACCGTTCGAGCAATGTGCCCGTATCTGCGGCGCCTAACAAATGGTTTTCGGCCGGATCAGCGACGCCCACGTTACCCAACGTGGCTTCGCCGTCCACTGGTTCTTCATCAATCATGGAAATAGTACCCCTACTGTCGCAAACCTATATCTGGAAATATCTTTTGTCAACGTAACTATTTTGGTTTAGACCCCTGCAGGTTCGCCATGCGCATCGTTGTTTGCTACCCCGTGGAAGAGCGGCACTTGCAGCAAATCCAGGCCGCCGCGCCCGGTTGTGAGGTTTGCAACGCCGGCCAGGAACGAATCGCACACGAACTGCTGGCCGCCGATATTTTTTGCGGCCACGCCAAAGTGCCGGTGCCGTGGCCAGCGGTTGTCGAGCAAGGTCGGCTGCAGTGGATTCAGTCGTCGGCCGCCGGTTTGGACCATTGCTTGACGCCGGAAGTGATTGCCTCGCCGATCATCGTCACCAGCGCCTCGGGCCTGTTCGCCGATCAGGTGGCAGAACAAACGTTCGCGCTGCTGCTGGGGTTGCTGCGCTCGCTGCCGACGTTCTTCCGGGCGCAGCAGAAACCGGAATTCATCCGCCGCCCGACCGGTGACTTGCACCACGCCACCGTGGGCATTGTGGGACTCGGCGGCAACGGAACGCGGATCGCCGAAGTGCTGCGGCCGTGGAAGGTGCGCATTTTGGCGACCGATGCATATGCCGAAGTGAAGCCGGCCTGCGTCGATGAACTGTGGCCGGCGGATCAACTGCCGAAGTTGCTGGCGACTTGCGAGTTTGTCATTTTGTGCGCGCCACTCAACGATTCGACGGTGCATCTGATTGGCGCTCGGGAGTTCGCGAGCATGAAGCGCGGCTCGATCCTGATCAACGTCGCCCGCGGACCGATTGTGGACGAAGCAGCGCTGGTCGCTGCCTTGCAATCCGGTCAACTCGCCGGCGCGGGACTGGATGTGACCGAAGTTGAACCGCTGCCGCCGGAGAGTCCGCTTTGGAACATGCCGAATGTAATCATCACGCCGCACGTCGGCGCTCAGTCCCGGCGGCGAGTGGATGACACGACCGATCTCGTCTGCGAAAACCTGCGGCGGTTTTTCGCGGGTCGGAAGTTGCTGAATGTCGTGGATAAGCGCTTAGGCTATCCAACCCCCGCAGCGCGACGTGGAGACTAATTTCGCCGCGTTCGCTTGCGACGCG
>JAYTUF010000443.1:0-6753 GCA_043744755.1 Anatilimnocola sp. | reverse complement strand
ACTTCCAGCATCCGCGCCAGCGCGATCAGGCTTTGCTCGCTGGTGGCCGCCTCGACGCGGATGACATTGACTGGTTCACCCGCGGCGAGGCGCTCCAGGCTCCAGCAAAGATGGGCCAGGTCGATGCGGTACATCGTGGCACACATGCAGACAACCGGCGACAGGAAGTGAACTTCCTGCTCCGGGTGTTCCTGCTTGAGGCGGTTGACCAGGTGCAGTTCGGTGCCGATCGCCCACTTGGTGCCTGGCGGGGCTTGCTGAACCGTTTCGATGATCTTGCTCGTGCTGCCGCTGATATCGGCCAGATCGTTCACTTCCTGCGGGCATTCGGGATGGACCAGAATCTTGATCCCCGCGTGATGCTTGCGAAATAGCTCGACATGCTCGGCTTTGAACATCTGATGTACGCTGCAATGTCCCTTCCAGAGCACCACTTTGCTCTGGCGAATGGCATCCTCGGTGTTGCCGCCGAATTCGGGTTCGTAGGGATCCCAAACGGGCATCTGATCGTTGGTGATGCTCATCTTGAGAGCCGTGTTGCGGCCCAGATGTTGATCGGGAAAGAAGAAGACCCGGCTGGTTCGCCGGAATGACCACTCCAGCACGGCGCGGGCATTGCTGCTGGTGCAAACAATGCCGCCGTGGCGTCCGCAGAATGCCTTCAAACTGGCAGCGCTGTTGATGTAGGTGACGGGGGTGATGTCTTTCGTGTCAATCACTGCGCCCAAATCTTGCCAGGCGGCTTCCACCTGGTCGATGGCGGCCATATCAGCCATCGAGCACCCGGCGCCCAGATCGGGCAGCACCACCTGCACTCGTTCGCCATTGCGTTCGGTTATCTTCTCCGGCCGATTGGCGAGAATATCGGCGGTCTCGGCCATGAAGTGGACGCCGCAGAAAACGATGTAGCGGCACTCACTGCTGGACGCGGCCAGTTGGCTGAGTTGATACGAATCGCCCCGCAGGTCGGAGTGTGCGATCACTTCATCTTGCTGATAATGGTGACCGAGGATCAGCAGTCGCGGACCAAAGTCTTTACGGACTTTTTCAATCCGCGCGGAGAGTTCCTCGTTCGCGAGGGACTTGTAGGGTTTGAGCGAGGCGGGCGAGAGCTTATCGAGTCGAGCTTGGATGAGGGTTTCCATGCTTCGATTATATCGCACCGCCAGTCAGGGGTCGGGAGTCTTTGGCGAAAAACGATTCTCCATCAGCGAAGAATTTCACTCGCCAAAGACTGCCGACCCCGGCTTTCTCGACGTGCTACGGAGTGGAATTGAGCTCCAGCTTCACCACCGGCTGAGCAGCCGCAACGGTCGCGGTCAGGCCAGACTCCGCTGGCTTGCTGTATTTTTCCGGTGCCTTCCAAATCAGTTTTTCGACAAAGCCGGCTTCGGTGCCGGGCTTCGGTTCGTACTTCACTTCGTGGGCGGTTACGGTGACGGTATAAGCACCCGCGGCCACGCCATCATCCGGTTTGTTGGTTGTCAGGCGGAATTTGCCATTCGCATCGCTCTTGCCCGTGGCCGGTCGACCGGACTTAGGAACGAACATGATTTGAGCGCTCTGCAGTGGCTGGCCATCAAGCAGCACTTCGCCCTGTACGGGAACCAAACCCGTGCCGCAGCCCGCGCAGAAAAATAACAGAACGCAAGCGACGAATCCTTGAACCTTAGTCATGGAACCTAAAACCCTCTACGGGGGCGAGACGGGGTTGCCGTCGGCCATTGCGCCCAAGTATTGAAACAACTGATGATCGATGTCCTGGCGAATGAAGCGAACGCCGCCATCTTCAAAGGCAAAGACCGCGCCGCCCGGGTGATTCGACTTGAATCCCAGTGAGACCGTGTCGTTGCAGTCCGTGCGGCAGCCATCGACGGTTTGCCAGAGAGCGCGAGGTCCGCACGAATCGTAATTAATCGGTACGATGGTGGTCATCACGCCGCTGCCGTTGTTGGAATTGGCCCAGCCCGCGAGGGCCACGCTGGAGCACTTGGGGCGCATCTCGCCGAGAAAAATCGTGTTCGCGGTGCCATCCGCGACATCGGCCAGGCGAGAGGCAACCCGCTTGGGCTTGGCCACCTCCGTGGTGCTGTTGTGGCGATAGAACGGGCCTGGCGCACCATGTTGCGGCAGGCGGGCGGTGGACAAAGCGAACGGATTGTACGGATGCGAGCAAGTGCAGTTGCCGCGCGAGTTGCCGACGGCGGAGAGAGCGTTCGGTCCAGCCGAGCCAGCGTACGTGGTGAGGGCGACGTTGTTGAACCAGCCGTTGTAGTCACTGCTGGGGCAATAGAAAACTTTGATCCTTACTTTGCGCAAGGCGTTGTAGTTTGTGCCGAGTTCGATGTAAGCAATCGTGCCTTGCTTGACGTCGTTGGCATCGCGGTCAAAGAGCTGGTATTCGCTGGTCCGCTCCAATTGCGGCAGAATGAAGTGCTGCAGCGAACCCAGCCCTTCGGTTCGTGGCGCGGGCGCCGGCGGAACGGTGTTCTGCCAATTCGCCCAGGACCCCAGCGGAAAAATCTGCTGCGCGTCGTGATAGTTATGCAGCGCGAGGGCGAGTTGCTTTTGATGATTCAAGCACTGCGCCCGCCGGGCAGCTTCGCGGGCGGCTTGCACCGCGGGAAGCAGCAGCGCCACGAGCAGTCCGATGATGGCAATCACCACCAGCAGTTCCACCAACGTAAATCCACGCTGCCTCATGGCTGGTTTTCCTTGCACGCGAAGAATTCTCCAAGCCGAATCATAGCCGTGGCTGGGCCGCCGAGAAAAGCCTTTAATAAACAGATTCGAGATTGCGCTTCCCAAATTGCATTCGGTTACGCCTCGCGGCTAACCAACACCCTGTCTGCAACGGGCACGCTGAGCGTGGCGGTCGATTCGGCCACTTGCAGCGTGATGACGCCTGCTTCGCGGCGGTTGGCCGACACTCGCCCTGTCGCTCCCAGTTTCAAACCCGTTTCTGCCAGGTATCGCAGAAACTCCGGCGACTGGTCAAGCACTCGCTGAATGCGAAAACGATCACCTTCACTCAGTTCCGATAGGCGGACTGAGTGGGCGTCGGCGAGCGTGCCGTCGGCTTTGGGAATGGGATCGCCATGCGGGTCGCAAGCGGGATAATTGAGAAAGGCGTCGATGCGGTCGATGAGCAGGTCACTGACGGCGTGTTCCATGTTCTCGGCCTCTTCGTGAACTTCGTCCCAAGTAAGCTTCAGCGTTTGCGCGAGGAACAGTTCAATCAGCCGATGTCGGCGTAGCACCCGCAAAGCCAGCGCCCGCCCGGTTTCCGTTAGTTCCGCCCCGCCATAGCGCACGTAGTTGGCCAGACCCGATTCGCTGAGCGTCTTGAGCATGCTGGTAACGGTGCTGGGCGAGACCTGCAGCGATTCAGCCAGTTGCCCCGTCGAGGCGGGACGATCGGCCTGCAACGAACTGATCTGATAGATCGTCTTGACATAGTTTTCAATCGTCAGGCTGGCCAAAGGACATGCTCCGTAGTAGAAGAGGTTCGTCGATTGTAGCAATGCTTGGCTTGCGTTTCGCGTGATGAAGGATTGAAAAGTGCCTGATCGCACACTCATCGCTCTCCTCGACGAAATCCGTGGCACCACCCTGCGGACCTTGAACGGCGTCGATGACTCCGCCGCGCGCTGGCGAATTCCGGGCCTGGCCAACACGATCCTCTGGCACGCAGGCCATGCCTATGTCGTGGTCGAATGGCTGACGATGGGGGCCTTGGGGCTCAACCCCAGCGCGCCGGCGGGTTGGTTCGAGCTGTTCAGTTGGGAAAGCCGGCCAGGCGAGATTCCCGCGCAGCGCTTTCCGCCGCTGGCTACCGTGGTGGAGCAATTGCAGCAGCAACAGTCGCGACTACAGAAGGTTTATGCTTCGCTCGGTGAACTGGATTTGAAGAACGCCGCGGTCGATCAACCCGACCGCAGCGTGCGGGAAGTCATCGTCCATGCGCTGCAGGACGAAGCGTCGCACAAAGGCGAAATCTGGCTCATGCGCAAGTTGTATGCACTGCAAGCTCAGTTGTAACGATGCGCGGCATCCTCGCCGTCAACTCTAATACAGAATTGCTGACTTGACCGTTGCGAACGACCCGGCCGGGAACTTTTCCCGGTCGGTAAGCGTCAAGGTCAAGCGGGGTTATGGCTAGCCATGTGCCCCACCCGAGAGAAAATGCCAGTCTGCCACTAAAGTTTCGATGAATAGTGGCATCGCCCTTGAACGGCAATTAGACTGGCTAAGTACCTCGGAATCGGTTTGACTTTTCGGTATAGCAGTTCTATTTTGCCTGGACCTCACCCCAAGGGTCGCTGTCGTGATCTTTTCGACGCAACGTCTTTCGCCATCACGTTTTTCATCCGCTCGTCGCAGTTCGTTGGTCAGCCCACGATCAGCTTTGCCGCGGCAGAAATCTCGTCGTGCGTTTCTTGAGCAACTCGAAGCCCGGCAGGTCATGACCGCGTTGCCTGGTTTTGAAATCACGGTTGACGGGCCTATTGTTGACGGGAGGCCAGGTGGCGATCCGCTGACTGGCAAGATCAGCGAGTTCAATCCGCACGTGCAGGCGTGGGAGACCGCGGAATTCGTCACTGACAGCTTGCTCGTCCGCTTTGCCGACTTCGTGACGCAAGAGGCTGCTGCCGCCACCGTCGCTGCCGAAGCACCGGGGGCTTCGATCAGGACTTGGGACGACGGTCTGAAACTGGCCGTGCTCGATTTGCCGGCCGCTAGTTCGCGGGTTAATGTGCTCGATTTGGGGCATCAGTTCTTGCGGCTGAGCAACACGCTCTACGCCGAGCCGAATTTTGTGTTGCATTATCGCCAAGCGCCGGACGATCCACTCTATCCATTTCAATGGAACCTCAACAACACTGGTCAACTGCTACCGGGGCCTGGATTTCCCGGGACCCTCACGGGTTATACCGGGATTGCCGACGTCGATATTAATGCCCCCGAAGCTTGGGATCTGACCACGGGAAGCCCGGATGTCGTGATCGCCGTTCTCGATTCGGGATACAACAAGTTCGAAACGGACCTGCAGGCCAACTTCTGGATCAATCCTCGCGAAACTTATAACGGCATCGACGACGATGGCAACGGCGTCATTGACGATTACAACGGCTACGACGCCGCCATGAATGACGGCGATCCACAGGATGACTCGCAAAATGGACACGGGCTGAGCGTGGCCTCGATCGCGGCCGCACCGGGTAACGATACCCGCGGAATCACCGGCGTGAGCTGGGATTCCAAGATCATGACCGTGAAGATTGAAGACGATACCGGTACCATCACGGTCGGCGGCGTCATTGGCGGCTATCGTTATGTCACTAAGATGAAATCGATCTTTGGCATCAATATCGTCGCCGCGAATCTGAGCTTTGGCGGGCCCACTTTTAGCTTTTCCGAATTCGAGGCGCTGTCGCAAATGGGCAACGCCGATGTGCTCATCGTCGGCGGAGCCGCGAACCAGGGTGTTAATCACGATTTGGTGTTCGACGCTCCCACGGGATACGATGTCGATCAAATCATCGCTGTCACGGCGTCTAACGCGTACGATGACCTGCAAGACTTTACTCCTCCGGCGGGTTACATTCCGGGCATTCCCGATTTTGGGTATGGTCCCGTCAAAGTTGATCTTGCCGCTCCCGGCGTCAATGTTCTGATGCATTCATTCCCGCGCATTATAGGTGCGACGACGATTACAAACGTCGAAGTCAACACGGGCACTTCATACGCAGCTCCACATGTGGCTGGCGTGGCTGCATTGATGGCTTCACTCGCGCCGGGGCTAACCGCGCTCGAGCTTAAGCAATACATCATGGCGGGCGTTGATAAGCCGCCACAACTGGCGAACCTGGTCAAGTCGCATGGGCGTTTGAATGCCCGCGGCGCCTTGGATGCTATTCCCAAGAATACGCTCAGCGGCACCGTTTATCAGGATGCCGACGGCGATCGCACGCAGGACTTTAATGAGCCGGGCTTGATAGGCTGGCAAGTTTACTTGGATATCGATAACGACAGCATCCGCGATCCGAATGAACCGGGCACTGTCTCGGGCGCTAATGGCGCTTACTCGTTCGACGCTTATGTCGTGCCTGGCACTTACAAGCTCCGCGAAGTTCTGCAGCCAAACTTCACTCAGACAGCGCCTAATACCAATGGCGGCGCACATGTGCTCAATCTGGCTACGCGGGCGCTCGACTTTTCCGGCTTGGATTTTGGTAATCGTCAACAAGCGGGCATCGTCACCGGCACTAAGTTTTTAGATTCCGACGGCGACGGGGTGCGCGATCCGGGCGAGCCAGGGCTGGCGGGGATCGTGTTCTTCGTCGATATGAATGACAATCGGCGCTACAACGTCGGCGAGCCGGGGGCGGTTACCGATGCCAATGGCAACTTCACCATTCCCAATATCCAGCCCGGCACCTATCCCGTGCGCGAAGTCATCAAGCCGGGCTTCTTGCCGACCCTGCCCAATACGATGTTCGCCGGTTTGCCTGATCCGGTTTTGAGCGTCACGGTTACCAGCAACACCACCAACACTCCGCCGCTGCTGTATGGCAACCGCGTGGCCCGCGACTATGGCGATCTGCCGGAAATCGTGGGGGGCAATCCCGCGTACAAGACGCTCTCCGCCAATGGCGGGCCTTCGCACGGTTATCTGCCCGGCTTCATGCTCGGTACGCGGCAGGATTTTGAAGCGAACGGCTTCCCCAGCGCCAACGCCTCTGGCGATGA
>JAYTUF010000442.1:0-6756 GCA_043744755.1 Anatilimnocola sp. | reverse complement strand
CTTTTCGGTGATCTGCACGGGGTCGCAAAACGGCGTTTGCAGGGATGTGTTCGGATTGGTGTTCATCCAAAACGAGACCGCTCCTCCCCAGCCTGCCGCCCGGTAGGCGATGTTCCCCTTCGCCGGGAAGAAAATCCGGCCTCGCCTTGGCAGCACGCCCGTGACTTCCAACGCCCCGCCTTGAATGCCGCGATCCTTGGCAATCTTGAACACTCGTGGATCGAAACCGGGCTCGAAATCGAAGGCGCCCTTCTGGCCAGCGCTGTCGAACCGCGTGCCCAATGACTTTCCACCGCTGCCGTAGTCGCCGACCAGCGCTTCGTCGAACGAAGCATAAAACGAAACTGCTTTCTGTAAGCTCGTTCGATCAGCGGTCGATTTTGTTTCTGCTGGTGATGGCATCTTGCGAATGCACGATAGCTGGGATTGTGTGCGAATGAGAAGCGAATCGTTGTAAATCGCCAGCGAGGCCAGCATTTGGCCGAAGAGCTGATTGCGGGCCAGTTCCTCATACTTGCGGCCGGGCTTGAGGACGAAGGTGAGACCTTCCTGGCTCGTGAAATATAACTTGTCATCGGCCTGCAAGGGACTGGCGGCGAAGTTGCCGCCCAGCCGCTGTTGCCAGAGTTGTTCGCCCGATCTGGCATCCAAGCAAGTGGCGATGCCGAGAGACGACACGAAATAGACTTCATTGCCCGAGACGAGCGGCGACGAGATTTCGGGAACTTGTTTGTCGTAGGTCCACGCAACGTGGCTCTCCGTTACATCGCCCTTGCCAGCGACTTTGATCGCCCACAGTTGGGGCTTCATGAAGCCGGTGCAGATATAAACCAAGCCCTCTTTGAACACGGGCCGCGGCACGACGGCGTGACCATCGCCGAAATTGACCCGCCAGATTTCCTGGCCCGTCGCCGGTTCATACGAGCACACCCACTGAGCACCGGCCACGACGACCTGCTCTTGCGCGGCGTGCGTGATGACCAGCGGCGTGCTGAACGCGCGGCGAAGTTTGTTATCGGCGGCAGCGATGGCGGGACGCCTGGTGCGCCAGACTTCTTTCCCCGTGAGCTTGTTCAAGGCGACGACAAACTGCTGGTCCGTGCCGTCGCAGGCAAAGATCAGCAAGTCTTGGCAGAGCACGGGCGAACCGCCGGGACCGGTGATTTCATCTACCGACAGCACTTGCTTCCAGAGCACTTCACCACTCTTCATATTCACGCAACACGTGCCCAGCGAACCAAAGTGACAATACAAACGCTCGCCATCGCTGACTGACGTTGGCGAGGCATAAGTGTTCTGCGCGTGGATCGGTTTTGGATCATCGGCCGTGAACAGTTCCAATTGGCGCAAGAGCTTGCCGCTGTCCGCATCGACTTCAATGGCCAGCAGTGTGACCGAGGCATGCGTTTGAAAATCGGGCGTGAGAATGGGATTGGCGGCCAGCTTCTTTTCGCGCCCCGCGGCACTGAGCGCGGTCTGCTCGGCACTGGTCAGCCACACCTTACCGGCAATCACGATGGGTGAAGACCAGCCATTGCCCGGGATGTTCGTCTGCCAGGCCGGCGGAGCATCGAAGCCACCCCAGGTCGTCGGCAGGTTCTTCGCAATCGCGCAGCCATCGCCGCTGGGGCCCCGGAACTGCGGCCAGTCCTGGGCGAAGAGGGGCGCATTCATGATTGCGAGAATCGCCAGAACAAGATGTCGTGAACTTTTGAGAAGTCGCATATCACTTCCCGATGATCAAAAAGGATAATGTTGTAGTCTATCGCATCTGGCTGGTCGCGGAGTCTCGACAACTGTTATCACTTAGGAGCCGGCGTTAACGGCACGCGGGCCAGGCGCAGGCCTAGGTTGGATCCCTGGTGCAACGGCGGGTACGTACTGCGGAATGCCGCCCAACATCGCGATGGCGGGCTCAACCAGTCACCGCCTCGGGCCACATGGCGGGAGGCTCCCTTATTATCGACAGCGGCGTCATCGCACCACTCCGCGACGTTACCGTGCAGGTCGTACAGCCCCAAGCGGTTTGGCTGGAATGAACCCACCTGGCACGTTCGGCGTAGATTGTTGTCCTTGTCGTGTTGCAGATTTCCTTCCCCTGCAGGCAGCTGATTCGTCGGTTGCTGGAGATAGAAATCGAATGAGCTCTCGGCTTTGTCGCACAGCGGCCCGCCCCGGCAGGCATATTCCCATTCGATCTCCGTCGGCAGGCGGTACATTCAGCCGCTCTCCGGGGCCTTCTCGTTCACGCGCGCGACGAACTGCTGGCAGCGTTCCCAGGTCTGGTTGTCCATCGGAAAACGTTTCAGCTCATCGTCGGAAATATCCTTGGGAAAATAAAGGGGACAGGTCCATTTATTTGCTCAGGGAATTAGAGCCCAAACAAATGGACCTGTCCCCTTTTGTTCATTCCTTCCTGCCAGTAGCGAAACGTTATCAACGTGAACATTTTTTCCTCCCCGCCTTTTTCCTTTTAGTTTGCCTGGCGTTGATCCTGCTTCAGGCGGTCCAGCGACGCCTGCGCTTCGCGGGCCAGCGGCGAATCTTCCGGGGCATGTTTGAGTGCGGCGCGGAAGAATGTCTCCGCTTCGCCGGGGCGCTTCAAAACGAGATAGCGATGTCCAAATAAATATGCGAGGTGCGAGCGGACCTCGCTCGGCAACGTCGACTCGGCTTGCGCCCAGCCGAACAAGCCCGGCACATTGCCACCCTTCCAGATGGAAGCCGAGAGCAGCAGCTGCCCTTCACCCAGTTTTTCCTGCTGCACCTGATCCAGCGCGTTGTTGAGCAGTTCCCAGAGCAGCGATTCCTGTTCGTCTGACAACTGCCCGGCAAACGCACTCGTGCGTAGATACTCGACGATGCACAGGATTCCTGGCACCCGGCAGAATTCTTCGAACGAAAGATCGCGGAGCGCTATTCGCCGGCACCATGCTTTGCCCCGCGGCGTGTTGAACGCCCGCTGCACAAAAGCCGGGTTGACGTCGACCAACTGCAAGAACTGCCGCAGCACCGTGTTGCCGCCGCTGACAACGTCACCTGCGCCCGTGCCGCCACTCAAGATGCTAATCAGCAGTTGCTGTGGATCGACGTCACCGCGCTCGCTCGTAAGCGCCGAGAGCACCAGGTGATTGACGAGCGTTCCGCCAGTCATCGGGAAGCGTTGGGAGCCGAAAAAATCGCAGCTCGCTTTCGTCCAAACCGCTTTCTTCCAGATCGCCTCAGCTTCGTCCGCTTTGCCGGCCTGCTCTTTGATATACCCCAGCAGCAAACAGGCTTCGGAGTAACTGCTGTACGCGGGATAGGTTTCCGACGGTGCCCGGTTATCCGACTCTCGCAAATATCGCTCGAGCGCAGCCTCGGCTTCCAGCGGCTTTCCCAGGGCCAGCAGCAGCCGGGCGCGCTCGATCAGCAGATCGCGAGCTGATCGCCGGGCCTCCTGCCGAACGGCGCCTGCACTGGAAAACAGCCAGCCATCGACCTCGCGGACCGCTTCGGTCAATTGTTCGGGGGAACTTTTCGCTTCGATGGTTAGCCAGACGTGTTCAGAAAGAATTGCCCTGCCGAATGTGATCCCCGCTTGCATGTTGTCCTGATTTTTAATCCAGGCGGACGTCAGCAGCAGCGCTTCGCGGGGGCGACCGGCCAGGCGGTTGGCCCGAACTCGCATCAACTTCGGCTGCAGCTTGTTCCAGGGGTTTGCGGCAATCAAGTCGATAATTTTCTCGATCCGCTCGCTATCGGCAAGTAATTTTAGGGGCGCGCGAGTCATTACCGAGAGACCGACGCCGCCCGCTTCACTGATCAGGCGGCCCCTGTCCCCCTCGGAAATCAAGCGCGGGATCTCGGCCCGATGCGCCGCCCCGATGATGGCCAGGCGATCGAGGATTTGATTCACCTGGCCGGTCGCTGCTGCAGTTTTTTGCGACAAGTGAAAATTGAGCAGCTGGCAATTCGCCATCACGGCCCAGCGGGCGAAGCCGGATTGCGAGTCGGCCAGCGAACGTTCGGCGACCAAAGCAAAGTTGCGAACGGCGGCAGTCTGATCGCCTTCCATGTGATGACAGAGGCCGATTTTGTACTGGCATTCCTGCCGCGTCAGTTCGCTAGCGGTCGTGCTGGCGACGGCAGTATACAACTGCAGGGCCTCTTCGTACTTTCCCTGGTTAAACGTGTCATCGGCCACTTCCAACTCGCTGATGACGGCCGGCAAGGCGCGCTCGTAGGTGAGCAGGCTTTGGAGATTCACATCACCGGGCCAATGCAGGATGACGCGCGACTCGGGTCGGGTGCTCAGTGGGGTTGGATCTTCGAACTCCAACAGCGACAAACGATTCACCGCCAGGATCACGCGCGAGCCTTCGCGACGAACTTCCAAACGTAGCGACTGATCTTCAGCACAACTGGCCAGCAGGTCTTCGGCCCGCATGTCTCGAGAAGCAACGACATCTGTCCGATTGGCATGCGTGCGGCTGATTACCAGGTGAGCGGAGCCGCCGAACTTAGCCGCCTCGGCGACCGTCATGCGGCTGGCTTGAGCCAGTGGCTTGAGCGAAACTTGGGACGTGACGGCAAAGGTGTATTCCTGACCCGTGCTGGCGAGAAGCTTGATTGCGACTCGATCGGACGTGCTCGCCCAACTAGCGTCGAACACTGCGACCAGGCGCAGTTGCGCTGTCGCCGGAACCTTGGTCGCTATGTAAGGATCAATTGCCTTGCCTTGGACCGACACGCGGGCCAAGCAGGTCTCTTGTGCCGCAAGCGTTGTCAGATAAGCGGGCGGAAACACGTCATTTAATTCGGTAAAGGGGGCCTGCACGGTGAAACTTGGCTGCCAAGAGAACTGGCGTTGTTCGAATTCGCTGCGTAGCCTCGCCGCGAGTACTGCGTCGCGCGTCGCCAGCCCAGTAATCGCCAGTTCGAGGGCGGGCACGTCTTCGGCGCGCAAGTGGTCGCGATAGCCGCGACGGATTTGTTCGGCATACGCCTGCTGGACACGCTGCCGCGCGGCAGCTGCGGATGACGACAGCCCCGGGATCGCATCGAACTCCCCGAGAATGCCGTTGGCCTGCTCCAAGAATGTCGATCCCAGTTCGATGTTGTTCACCAGTTGATCCAGGCGGCGGTTGATCTCCACGACCTGCCGATCCAACCGGGCCCTTTCCTGCTGTTCTTGGGAAGCGATCCAAGCCCAACTCGAAATGATCAGCAAAACAGAGACGACAACCATCGAGCCGACCGTGATCGGATTCTTGCGCACGCGCCGCCAGACCTTCGACATCGAGCTTTCGCGCCGTGCGCGGATCGGGTCGCCGGCTTCGATCCGGCGCAGGTCGCTCACCAGATCGGCCGTTGTTACATACCGCTGCTGTGGGTCTTTCTGCAGGCACTTCAGGCAGACTGTTTCTGCGTCGCGCGGAATTGTGCGATTGAGCCCCCGCGGCGGCGGCGGTTCCGTGGCCAATTGATGTTGTAACAGCGCTTCCACAGAACCGGAAAACGGCGTTTTCCCCGTAAGCAGTTCATAGAACATGACGCCCAGGCTGTATTGGTCGCACGCGGGCAAGGCGGCTCCGTCTTTGCCTCGCACCTGCTCGGGCGACATATAGAGCGGCGTTCCGAGCTGTTGTCCCGCTTGAGTCAGCTCTTCTTGCTGATCGAGACGCGAGGCCAGGCCGAAATCCATCAGCATGGGGGTGCCTTGCTCGTCCAACATCACATTGGCGGGCTTCAGATCGCGATGGACAATTCCTTGGTCGTGGGAATAGGCCAGCGCCTCGGCTAATTGGCGAATGATCGTCACTGCCTCGGTGATTTCGATGGGCTTCGCCCGGATCCGGTCGCGGAGCGTCTGGCCTGGAATGAAGGCCGAGGCGATAAAAAAGCCATCCTCATGCTGCCCGAACTCATAGACCGGCACAATATGCGGATGCCGCAACCCTGCCGCCGCTTTCCCCTCGCGAACAAATCGCTTGAGCTGCTCCTCGACATTCCCGCGATTGAGCTTCGCGACTTTGATCGCGACTGCCCGTTCCAGCAACGGGTCGAACCCTTCGTACACGTCGCCAAACGCGCCTGCCCCTAGCCAGCGGCGAATAGAAAACCGCCCCAATTTGTCGGGCAGCTGCGGCGTCTTGATTTCACCGTCGGTGATCGCGTGAGTGTCGGCTGCCAATGGGTCGGCAATCCAGGAAACCGTCTGGTTTTCTAGCGGTGACAAGCACTTCTCTTCCTTCGAGTTCTGCTGCATGGCCAACAGATCCGTGCATCAACCGAGCCAACGTTCGCGCACTCCGCATTCAGAGATGTAATTTAGTTCAATTGAAGGGGGAACGCAAAATCTAAATTTCGCGCATCGGTCGATTCGATCAGTTGGCTGGCGGCATCGACGGAATGGCGACGCCCGTGACTATTTGCGCCCAGCCCACTGACTGAGTTTAGGCGGCTGGACTGGCAATTGCGACCACCAGGGTCGCAGGCCGGTACTTGTAGCGGGCGTTGATTGGTGACGTGCGGTGGTCGGAAACTTTTTTGCAAAAACTTCCCGAGGCGGACCAGACGTGTCCAGGCTCGCGCATCTAATGTTGTTAGGAGTTGCTCATTGACAATTTGGGAGATTGGATGGAAGCGGGAGCGGAACGCTACCCCGGATTGGTTGTTATCGCGCGGTGAAGTTTGAAGGCGAATCGTTATCGGGCGAAGGGGGGCGGGAATGCCGTTCGGGGCACTGGCGGGTTGGTCCCGGCGGTGAGCGGC
>JAYTUF010000441.1:0-6767 GCA_043744755.1 Anatilimnocola sp. | reverse complement strand
CCTAGCAAAACAGCCCATGTTTGCCGACACTAATTGATGCGCCGGTCCTAAACGGGCAATTCAAAGGGGCAATTCAATGGTCGTCGGAGATTGAGACGATTGCGTTGAGGCATTGTGGCGCGTTTCTGCCAAAATTCTTTTCCGCGGCGGACCAGACGTGTCCACCCCCAAACGTCTAATCAAGTTGGGCGCTGCTCTTTGACAATTTAACAAGTCGTATTCAGGAGTTGGTCGGCAAATACCCAGAAGAGTGATTATCACTCGGCGGCTCGGGCGCGGAAACGGTGATCGGGGCAAGGGGAATTGAAATCCCCTTGCGATTGTCTTGTTCCTGGGTCTCGAACCCCCGGCATAGTTGTTATCAAGTTATCATTAATATTACAACTAACTCGTTTATAACTATGGTGTACGTGATGACTCAGTCCGAGCTTGCGACTTCGGCCGGGCAGCGAAAAACGTCGCACGAATCGTTATCAGACAGCGACTTAGCGATCCCATTCTCCATGTCCACTCGAATCCCCGACCGGCGTTTTCAACGCCCTTCCGAGGGCCCGCACGTTGAGGCGACACCCACACGAACGACAAACTGCTTGACAACTAATCATGACATGTGTAAAATGTGTGCAGCGATCTTTGGCAATTTGAGTTGACAGGAATTGGGCCGTTGGAGTTCCGCCTTTAGGCGGTCCCCCGTCAGCCGCATCGCGCCGCGGGAACTCACCCCACCCGGTTGAGTTGTTATCACTTGTGCTCACGAAATGGCTATCAAGTCCTGACGATGTCATGATAAAGTGTTGTCGGTCAAGGGTTTGGGAGCTGCGGATGGGCGGCGAACAAGCGCTCGATAATGGTTATCGGCGTGGGCTGCGGTGGGCTCTTGAGGGGCCGTCAGCAGAGCGACGATTGGTGGTGAAGGGGACCGCCTGAAGGCGGGACTCCAACGGCATCGCGCCGCGGGAACTCACCCCACCCGGTTGAGTTGTTATCGCTTGTGTTCACGAAATGGTTATCAAGTCCTGATTATGTTTCGATAAAGTATTATCTAGCAAGCACTTGAGAACGGCGGATGCGCGGCGAAAAAGCGCGCGATAACGGTTATCACCGTGGTTAGCGGAAGGCTATTGAAGGCCAGCGTGAGCGCCACGGCTTTCACATAGATCGGCAAGTAAGTGATGGCGGCGACGCGCTGGCAATAATCTTTTCGCAGCGGCTCCAGGCCGGAGACATCCACGCGAAACGTCGCATAGCCCAGCGGCTGTGTTGTTTGTCAAGGTTTTTAGCAGGCATTTTTGGATTTCCAGGGGGTGTTGGTTTTGATCATGGTATTGAGGATGACGAGTAGTTTTCGGGCGCAGGCGGTGAGGGCTTTTTTGGCTTGTTTGCCGGCGGCGCGGAGCCGTTGGTAGAAGGCTTTGATAGTGGGGTTGCAGCGGATGCCGGAGAGGGCGGCCATGTAGAGGGCACAGCGGACTTCAGTGCGTCCGCCTCCGATGGCGCGGACGCCGGTCATGGTTCCACTGTCGTGAGCATAGGGTGCGAGTCCCGCCAGGGCGGCGATTTGTTCACGACTGAGTTGGCCGAGCTCGGGCAGATCGGCGAGGAGGGTGATGGCGGTGATGTCTCCGACTCCGGGCACCGAGGTCAGGATCTCGGCTTTTTGCTTCCAGTCGGAATTCTGTTCGAGAAGCGAGAGGATGTCGTCTTCGAGCGCGGCGATTTGTTCATTGAGGGTTTTGAGAACGGCCTCGATGCTGCGGATGGTGCGTTTCGAAGTGGCTTGCTTTTGGCGATTGATTTCGGCGGTGCGGAGCGTGAGGAGTTGCCTCCGTCGTTCGACCAGTTGTTGCAGCTCGGTGAGAGAGCCGCTGGGTTTTTCGAGGCAGCGTGGAGCGACGACCTGGCCGAAGCGAGCCAGCACCCGCGCGTCGATTTCATCGGTTTTCGCGAGGATTCCGAGTCCTTTGGCCCAGGCTTTCTTTTCCTGCCGCGGACTTGCCGTGGATTAACGAGCGCGACTTGATGGCCGCGATCGAGCAACTCGGCGATGACCAGTCGTTCGTAACCTCCGGAGCCTTCAATCACGATCAGGCAGGTGCCTGGCGCCGGCAACTTGAGGAGCAGTTTGTCGATGCCGCTCCGATCGTTGCTAACGGTGCAGACCTTGGCGTCGGGGGCCAGCGCGAGATCGAGCGCGGCCTTGGAGACATCGATTCCAACAGAGCTGAGAGCGTTCATGAAAGCATCCCTTCCTTGCGCATGCGGACTCGAGTGAGTCGGTGGACTCTCTCGGTGCGAGCGGCTGTTCGGGTTCAATTCATGGGGCTGGCCGCGATCCCGCTGGGCTACGGAGTGAGAGTCTCCGAGGGCAAGACGATCTACGGCCAGCCGCTTGTTCTCGGCGGAACCCATTCCGGAACAAGCCCGGTCCAGGTTGTTAGTTTGGCGATCATCGCCGACTTGGCAAGCGGCGTCGGCGTTCACTTCGGTCACGTTGTTCTCCCTTGGCGAAATTTTCGCCGCCGTGGAACGGGCTGCTCCGCTACGTCTCGCTGGCGCTCGCCTGCGCTCCGCAGCCCGTTCCACGGCGGGAGCCACGCTCAGTTCTGGCTCAGGTTCCTCCTGCTCAGAATGAACATACAAGGCAGTGGTGCGTCTTCGCCCGCTGTTTGAAGCCAAAGACGAACGCTTCCTGCCCGCGCAAGGGGCGTTCGCTATAGGCGGACGGCTTCCCGTTCGTCATCGAGCTGGGGGGCTGCGGCATGCGCGCCTTTCAAGATGTTGTGAAGATAACCTTGAATACGTCGTTTGAAAGGCGCCGTCGTCGTGCGCAATAATTCCGGCAAGTTCCACAGCCTGACCCGCACGCCCAGCTTTCGCGCCGCCCAAATCTCGTTGGCGTTCGCAACCACCGCGAGGAGGATGCAGCAGACGGCCGTCAATCCGGTCGCCAGCCAATTGAAGGGTGCAGAGAGCTGATTTCGTTCCAGCATCATCCGGTCGAACGCCAAATGCCGGGCTTCATCGATGGCGTGATAAGACCAGACCTGGTTGATCAGTCCCGCATCACGCGGAATCGTCGTCAGCACCGCGTGATGCACAAAAATGGAGAGTTGCTCGGCGAATTGAAAGAATCGAAAGGTGAGCGTCGCCCGAAATTTGCGCCCCGGCATCCAACTAACAAAGGTGAACAGCAACCGCATCGCCAAATCGATTCGCCACAGCGGCAACTTGGGAGCGCCCGGCATCGACGCTTCAATCTGGTCCACCGCTCGGGTGAACATCGTGTAGTGATAGATTTCCTCTTTGAGAAAATTGCCCAGGTATTCCGTGAAGGGCTGCGAATCGTCGGCGTCGTACATCTGAGCGAGCACCGCAATGCCATGCCGTTCGAGCTGGGCAGTGAAACGCATTAAGTTGATTTGTTGATATTGCAACAAGCGGCCGCGGTTGGCTTCATCAATCTGCGACTGGAACCGCGTGCCGGCAAAGAGGCTGGTCACAGAAAAGAGGGACGCGTACTCATCTGGGCGAGTGTCTGCCGACCAATCGAGATCGGTTTGAGGCGTGAACGTGCGCTCCAGCGACAGCCGATTTAGCTGGGCGAGCAACTCCACATCGCGTTCTGAAGGCCGACCCACCCAAGTTCCTCGCTGGCGGCGAGTATAACCGAAAGGCCGGCGCGGTTCCAACCTGGCCAGCCGCCGGTTGTGGCTAATCGACAACGCGACCAACGCCAAATTGATCGCCGCTCGCAACCGGAACTGTTCCGCGAAAATGAATCTCGACCATCTTCTCGCTATGCACTTCACGCCCCTGCTCGTCGGCTAACTTAGCCACAATTTCCTTTTTGCCGGTATCAAACACTTCGCCCGTCGAAGGATAAGCGAATTTGCCGTCCAAACTGAAGGTGATCCATCCTGGTTGGTCCCGGACCGCGAGGCTCTGTTTCTGCGTTGGCGGATCGGTCGTGTTATCGAAAACGTGCAGCCGCTGGTTCGCGGCATCGACGACCCACACTTCGCGCTCATCCGGCGTCAAGCCGATGCCGTGACTGGGGCAACCATGCCGCTTCACCGTGCCGCGCTCAAAGCCCTGCACTTCCACCCGCTGCAGTTTCTTGCCCGTAGCTAGATCGGCGATCTCGAATCCCAGCAAATCGTTGACACACACAAAGGCTCGTGTCGCCCTGCCATTCACCGTGAACGGCCGAATGGATCCCGCTAGGGGTCCCACCTGTTGGACGATTTTGTGCGACTGCGTATCGGCCACGAACAGCAAGGGAGACTTAAGTCCACCCAGATACATCCGTCGGCCATCGCGGCTGCCAACCGTATTATGCGCGCCACTCTTGGTCTCAACGGCCGTGATTTGTTTGCCGCTCGCCGCGTCAATGACGTTCCAGGTATCCTTTTCAAACGACGGGACATACAGCAGTTTGCCGTCGGGTGTAAGCGACATGCGGTCGGTCCCATCGGGAGGGCTCGTCTCCCAGAGCGTCTCGTCCGTCTCCAGATTCAGACAGTACAGTTTCGAACGGGTCGTGAAATACAGCCGCCGCGTTGTTGCGCTCGCACAGACACCCTTGATGTTGTCGGGCATCATTTCACGACTAGCGGGGGTCGCAATGCGGCGGACAAACTTGTGCCCGTGATCAATATCAAAGACGAGAATGCCCGCGCCGCCGAACTCCAGATAATTGCGAATTCCCGGCGTGACGACATACAGATACCGGCGAAGTGGAGCGGTCTCCTCCGCAACCAAAGAGAACTGCGGCAGGCACAGGAGCCAGGCAGCGAAGACCAACACAATCGACCGAATCATGAATGTTCTCTACAAGATGGGTAGGCGGGAATGGCCGGCAACGCCCGCTCATTGTGCGCCTTAGCACCGACGTTTGCGAGTCGCTGGCGATTCAACGTCTGCAGGTTTGCCGAGCCTGCGGGCGGTGACTACCATAAGACCGGCAACCATGTGGCGCGCACACGATAGGTTTATCATGAAATTCACTCGCTGTCTGTCTCGGTTCCTGATGCTCTGCGCCGCGATCACTTTGCTGGCAATGGCGATGGCCAGCGCGGTTGACAAGGTCCAGCCGCAGGCCGATGCGATTGATTCTCCCGAGGTTGCCCAGGAGCTGGTGGTAGCCGCGCAGCGGTTCATGGATTCGCTGGAGCCGAGCATGCAGGCCAAGTATCTGTTTCGAGACGCCGAGCGCGGCAACTTCCACTTTTTTCCCATCGCGCGCCGCGGCGTGCCGCTCAAGGACCTCAAGGAGGGTCAGCGACAATTGGGTCTCGCACTAATGAGTGCTTCGCTCAGTCACGTCGGCAATCAAAAAGCGCTGACTATCATGAGCCTGGGTGATTATCTGCGGGCCACCGATCCGATTCCGAACATCCATCGCGATTCCGATCAGTATTATTTCACGATCTTTGGCGATCCCGCGCCGGGCGGCACCTGGGGCTATCGCGTTGAGGGTTTTCATCTTTCGCTCAACGTGACGATTGTCAAAGGCCGCTGGATTTCGGTGACGCCGTCGTTCTTTGGTGTGATCCCTGCCATTGTTCCCGATGGGCCTCGCAAAGGGCTGCAAGTGTTGCAGCAGGAAACCGAGTTAGGCCGGGAGCTGGCCAAGTCGCAAACCGCCGAGCAGCGCAAAACCGGCTTCGGCAAGATTCCCGACTTCCTGACAGAAACGGTCGGTGGGCTAATCACCGGCAATCAACGCAAGATCGAACGAGGAAAGCCCACTGGCCTCGCTGTGGCCGCCATGACGGTGGAGCAGCGCGAGCTCCTCATGAAGCTCGTGCGCGTGCATATTGGCCGCGTGCGGAAGGAACTCGCCGATCAGGACCTGGCCCGCATCGACCGGGCCGGCACCGAGAAGATTCATTTCATCTGGGCCGGCGGCCTCGAGGTGGGCGAGCCGCACCACTATCTCATTCAGGGCCCAACCTTCTTGATCGAGTACGACAACACGCAAGACGGCGCCAATCACGTCCACTGCGTCTACCGCGACTTCGACAACGACTTCGGCGATGCGATGCTGGAGCATTATCAGAAGCATCATCAGAAACCGTGACGTCCTCTCGGTTACAACCTGTTGAGTTCTCGACACTATTTCTCAACACCACCCAGCGTCGCAACCGGGAATGGCGCTGGCTGCGCGTTGAGAAAACCACCCATTTCTCAACACCCCTTCCCGTTGGAGGGGGTCCCGTCGCACGAACCGTAGCAGGAACCCATTTGGTTCGTGCGAATCTGTCCGCGACCCCCGCCTCGCGACCATCCTGATAACCGTTTTTACCCTCTTTTCGCCCGCGCTGCCGTCGTTCCCAAGCCATTACACGCCAACATGTTACTATAACATATTAAGCGATTTATAACTATATAGAGAACATCTCTGATAACAACTCCACCGGGTGATCTATGCCGTACTGTCGCTCCGCGAAGAACGTCATCCCTGGGAGAAGCGATCGGACTGCTGGCGCTATGGAAGCCCGACGCGTAAGCAAGGAAGAACCGGGTACGCGTCCGGCCCTGGCAAGATAACATCCGCAATTCGCAGATTCCTCGCGACCACCGGCCTTGTGAGACTGCTGAATTACTAGCGTTGCGCGGGGTGTGGTCTTGGTTGGTGGATCGTTTTTTTTTACAGGTGCATCGGCGATTGGTTTCTGGTTTGTGTTTCGTTCCTGGGAAATTGATGCGGGCTGCGTTGCCTAGTTTATGTCATTTGCGCGGTCCGCGGTCTGGTCCTGTGTTTT
>JAYTUF010000440.1:0-1768 GCA_043744755.1 Anatilimnocola sp. | reverse complement strand
ATTTCACTCGCCAAAGACTCCCGACCCCTGCCGCTAGATAGACGAAATGCCGGAACACGAAGGCTGGACTTCCTTAATTCGGAGACGGGAGAAGCGGTACAGGGATACAATAATAAGGTATCTTGCATTGTGAAGTTCGCGCGACCCTTTGGTGAAGCCCCCGTGCTTGTTTCTCACTCATCGCCGGCTCTGCTTGTCGCCCGTCGTCACTGGCTGCTGACCGCCGGCGTGGGCGTTGGTCTCGCCGCGTTTGCCGACTTGCTCCGCGGTGAACAGCCCGCCACGGTCAGTCCGCCGCCCCATCATCGGCCGCGCGTGAAGCGGGTCATCTTTCTGTGCCAATCGGGCGGGCCTTCGCAGCTCGATTTGTTTGATCCCAAACCAGGTCTCCGCGAGCGGCATGGCGAAGAACTCCCCGATTCAATCCGGCAGGGACAACGCCTGACCACGATGACTTCGGATCAGGCCACGCGTCCGATCACCGTTTCGCCGTATCGCTTCGCCAAGCAGGGCCAATGTGGGATGGAGCTGAGCGAGCTGTTGCCGCACACGGCCAAACTTGCGGACGACCTCTGCCTGATTCGCTCCTTGCACACCGACGCCATCAATCATGACCCCGGCCTCACGCTGCTGCAAACGGGGAGTCAGCAGCCAGGCCGCCCCAGTTTTGGCTCGTGGGTCAGCTATGGCCTCGGCAGCGAGAACGAAAACCTGCCCGCTTTTGTCGTGATGTTGTCCGGCGGCGAACCGGGCGATCAGCCGTTGTACAGCCGCCTGTGGGGTTCCGCCTTTCTCCCCGCGCAGCATCAGGCAGTGCGCCTGCGCGTGGCAGGAGATTTGATTTCGTACCTCTCCAACCCGCCGGGAGTGGATGCCGCCACGCGTCGTCGCACGCTCGAGACGCTGGCGGCGCTCAATCGGTTGGCCCAAGCCAAGCATGGCGATGACGAAACGCTCGCCCGTCTCAAGCAATATGAAATGACCGCGGGCATGCAACTCGCCGTGCCGGAACTGGCCGATCTCTCTCAAGAGACCGCCGCCACATTGCAAGACTATGGACCCGATGTGCAGCGACCGGGGTCCTACGCCCGCAACTGCTTGCTCGCGCGGCGGCTGGTCGAGCGGGGCGTGCGGTTCGTGCAGTTGTATCATCGCGACTGGGATCATCACGCTCGCATTGAAGAGGGTCTTAAGAAGCAATCCGCGGCCACCGATCAACCCACCGCAGCACTCGTCCGCGATCTCAAAGCTCGAGGCTTGCTGGAAGATACGCTCGTGATCTGGGGGGGTGAGTTCGGCCGGGCCGCCTATTGCCAGGGAACGCTCGATTCGCCCACCTATGGCCGCGATCACCACCCCCGCTGCTTTGCGATGTGGCTGGCCGGCGGCGGCACCCGCGGCGGTTATGTGCATGGCTTGACCGATGATTTCTCGTACAATGTCGTCGAGCAGCCGATGCACATCAACGACCTGCATGCCACGCTGCTGCACCTGCTGGGAATCGACCATTTGCAATTGACCTATCGCTCGCAAGGCCACGGCTTTCGGCTGACGGATGTAGCGGGAAATGTGGTGCGGGAGATTATGGCCTGAATTGCCTTACCCCCTCTCCTCGGAGGGTTGGATTGTTTTACTCCCTCTCCTCGGTACTCCGGGGAGAGGGTTGGGGTGGACTGATAGAAAGTTGCCCTGAATTGGCGGATTGGGCTTATCAGAGGAGAGAAAATCTGTTGCGCTCCTTCGGTGTGTGTAAAGGAAATCCCTTTGC
>JAYTUF010000439.1:0-6776 GCA_043744755.1 Anatilimnocola sp. | reverse complement strand
TCGGTCCCGTGTCTCGTCCCTTGTGCAGGTCGTTAATGACTGCCACGGCGCCCATCACCGTTTCAGTCAGTTGATACTCACCGGTTTCGCGATCAACTGTGACATCGGCGGCATATCCGGGCCCTTTGAACAGGATGATGCACTCCCGCTCATCCACCCGAAACTCGCTCACCGCGCCGCGAATATGATGAGCGCTGCGGAGTTGCTCCACGACTTCGAGCTTGGCGACTTGCAGCGACAACCATGCTGCCTTGATCGTTCCCGTTCGCTCCGTCACCCGCTCGGCATCAATGTTGAACCAGGCGGGATGGTTCAGCGTAACCCCGGTGACTGCAAAGAAAATCAGCGCCGTGAAACCGAGCAGCGAGACATAAATGTGCAGCCAGCGCACAGCCGCGGCGAACTGCGTGTGCCAGGACTTTCTTTTTGCCTCAGGCGGTGAATCGCCATTCACCGGTTCACTTTCCCGGCTTCTTTTCGGAAGGTTTTCGGTACTCGACGTTGGCGGACTTGATTTCGACATTGCTCTTCAGGCTGGTGGCTTCGATGGGTTTGTCGCCCAGTTCGAGTTGATGACGAATGATTTGATAGGTGCCATGTTCGCGGGCGGTTTCGATCAGCAGAGTGTACTTGCCGGGCTTAAGCGGCCGCCCCGCATCGTCCTTGCCATCAAACACTGCCGTGTACTCTCCGGGACCGCGCGAGGCCGACGAAATCACGCCGATGAGCGGCTTTTTCTCCGCCTGCTGCCGCTCATTGTCCTGCTTATACCAGCGGTTCAATTCCCGATGCCAACGCGGACCAGGTTGCTTCGTCATCATAAACAACAGGCCGGTGCGGACGGGAAGTTCAGCGGCGTCTTCCAACCAAATGGCGACGTAGGGGCGACGATATTGAGCGCCCGCCGGGCGACTGAGTTCGATGTTGACGGTCAACTCCAGCAATTCCGTCGCGGCGGCTTCTTTCTTGCCAGCTTCCTTTTTATCGGTTGGCTGTTGATGACCTTCGCCCTGCGCCGCAATGAAACGAAAGAGTTGGGGCTGTTCAAATTGTTCCCAGCCTGCACTCTTAAACTGCTGACCATCGCGAGTCACAAGCAAACACTGTGCACCTTTCGATTCGACCAGCGCGAGACTTTCAGGCGGCGTCAACACATTGCAAATGGTGGCCAAAGCATCGGCCGTGGCGGATGACTTCGCAATGACCGTCGCGCTCACGATCTGCTCAACAGGCTGCCCATTGCGAGGATCGATGATGTGCGAAAACCACTTCTCACCAATCTTCACGCCGCGCCGATAATTGCCGCTAGTGGCGACCGCACGGTCGCAAACGAAGATCGTCGTCAGCGGCAGCGCGTTCTCCGCTGCATTAGCAGGGTCGGCAATGGCGATGAACTGCACCGCGTCGCCGCAGATTCGCAAGTCGCCACCCAGATTGACGATCAGGCCGCGCACGCCGCCGCTATCGCCTAGCGCGGCGTTGCAGGCAGCTTCGACGATGTAACCTTTCGCAATTGCGTTGAACGATAAGGGTGCGGACGAAAGGTGAGTCGCCGATTGATTCTGCGCATTTAGTTTCCAATGCGATTCACCAGCCATCTTCACAGCAATATCTAACTCTGACGGCAACGGCAATTGATTCTGCTCGGCAGCCCGCTTCCAAACCTGCGTGATCGCTTCCGTCGCGGGATTGAACGCGCCCTTACTTAGTCGTCGCCACTCGTCCGACGCCTGCATAATCGCAAACAGTTCCGCCGAGACGGCTTCCGGCTGATTCTTCGTTTTTTGCCAGCGACTCAGTTCGCTCGATTTATCGTAGCTGCTGAAAATCTTCGCTTGCCGGTCGATCTCGCGCAGGATGCACGATTCAGCGTCGTTCGCGGCAGCGACTGAAGCGGCGGAAACTTGAATCTCGAGTGATGTGCCGAGAATATGTTCGTGGTTAAAGACAAAAGTCCCGGCCGAGGTGGTCGGCGCGAATTGCAATACGAGGGCGAGCGCGCAGATCGACCGTATACCGAACAGCAACCAGGTGGACATGAATGGATCCCGCCGAACAGCGCAGCGACTTCTCATAATTCTTCCGCAGTCAAAAGTGTGACATCCGAGCCTAACTTGCGAAAGGTGTGCCAGCGCATTGCATCGCTTTGAGGGACAGCTACAATCGCGGCGATGCTCCTCTGCTTGCTAACTCTCCCCTTACGAAAGGCCCGCCATGTCAATTTCGCACCTCAGTTCCTTGCTACAAAAATCCGCCGTCCGATTCTGTCTCTCCTTATGTGGGCTGCTGATCGCAATCTCGTCCGTGACGGCTGCCGACGAGTTCTTCTTCAAGGATGGCGACCGAGTGATGTTTCTCGGCGATAGCATCACCGAGCAATACCAATACTCAAGCGACATCGAAACCTATCTCACCACCCGCTTCCCCAAGTGGCGGCTGCAGTTCTTGAATGCCGGCATCAGCGGCGACACTGCCACCGGCGGCGCGGGGCGATTCAAAACCCATGTGCTGGATGAAAAGCCGACGGCGCTCACCATCAATTTCGGCATGAACGATGGCGGCTATGGCAAGTTCAATCCCGATGGCTGCAAACGCTTCATTCAAAACACCGAAAAGATGCTCGAGGCAGCGAAAGAGGCCGGCGTCCGTGTCGCGGTCTGCTCGCCGAATGCCGTTGATCGCCGCTTCAAGAGCAACGGCCCCGAATATCTCGAAACGCAAAAGGAGTTTTATGCTCCGCTGGCCACGAGCGCCGAAAAGTTCGGCTTGCCATTCGTCGATCAATACGCCACGCCCCGCGTCGCTTTGGAGAAAATGGAAGCCGACAAAGCCGACAATGTGAAACCGTTCCCCGACGGCTTCCACACCGCCCCTTCCGGCGGCCTGTTCATGGCTTATGCGATTCTCACCGGCCTGAAAGCCCCCGCCCTCGTGAGCGACGTGAGCATCGACGTGCCGACGAGCAAAGTAACCGCGACCGCCTGCCAGGTCACCGGCCTCTCGGCCGATCCCTCTGCCCTGGAATTCAGTCGCCTTGACGACGCGCTCCCGCTTTCGATTCCGGCGGAATATGCCTCGCTGCTCCCCTACCTCAACAATCTGAAGGATTTGAACTGGTATGGCTTGAAAGTGACCGGCCTGGCCTCGGGCAAGTATGCCGTGTCAATCGACGGCACCGAAGTCGCGCAACACTCCGCCCAGGAACTGGCGAGCGGCGTCAATCTTGGTCTCGCAACCAAAGGGCCGGTTTGGGAGCAAGGGAAGAAGGTTCGCGACCTGATCAACAGCAAGAATCAGCAAGTCCACCAGCGGTTTCGTGGCGTCCACCTGGCCAACGTCCCCGATTGGTTGGCCGATGTCGCCGCCGAACGCAAGCCTGCGGAATTGGTGAAGCGCTTGGAAAAGATCGCCGCCGCTCAAGCTGCCGTTTATGAAGCCGTGCAGCCGATGAAGCATAAGTTTGACGTGCAAGCGGTGAAGTAATTTCAAATTTGAGATTTGAGATTTGAGATTTCAATAATCGAGAATTCAAATGAACCCGTTTACGTTTCGCGTGGCTTGCGCACTAACGATGTTTCTCGGCGGAAGTATCATTTCCGCCTCTGCGCAAGACCTGCCGCCCCTGCTGAAAGACATCGAGTTTGCGAAGCAAGGCGACGTCAGCCTCAAGCTCGATGCCTTCGTGCCGGCGGGGAAAGGGCCGTTTCCGACGTGCATCCTGGTGCATGGCGGCGGGTTCATGAACGGCACGAAGCAGCATTACATCACGCCGCTGTTTGAGCCGCTCTCGAAAGCGGGCTTCACCTGGTTCACCATCGACTATCGCCTTGCTCCGACTCATCGCTGGCCCGCCTGCGCTGATGATGTGACGGCCGCGGTCCGCTGGGTCCGCGCCCATGCGGCGGAGTACAAAGTCGATGTCAACCGCATCGCCCTGATCGGGGAGTCGGCTGGCGGGCATCTGGTATCGTGGGTCGGCGCGCAGAATGAAAAGGACAAGCTGGGCCTCGCCGCGGTTGTGCCCATCTATGCTCCGCATGACCTGGAGTTTCAAGTGAAGCATCGCAACATGCTCGGCAAAAGTATGGAGGCCCTGCTCGATCTCAAGGAACTTAACAACGACGCCTGGGCGAAGCTGAAACAGGCTTCTATCACGACGAACCTTCCCGGCAAACTGCCCCCTTACTTGCTCATCCACGGCACGAAGGACGAGCAAGTCCCGTACGAGCAATCGACTCGCTTTCAAGAGTTGATGAAGTCCAAAGGCAATCACTGCGACTTGATCACCATCGACGGGGGCGGCCACGGCATGGGCGGTTGGGAGAAACTGAACAGTGATTACCGCGCGCAGTTAATCGACTGGCTCAACAAGAGGCTCAAGCCGTAATTGGCTATTGAGGCGGAGCGGTCTGCTTGTTCAGTACATAACGATCGAACCACTCCAGATTCCGCGTCATGCAGTCAAGCAATAGCGCCGGCTCTTCGATGCCGTGCGGGGTGCGAGGATAGATGACCATCTTCGTGGTGCAGCCCTGCTGTTTGAGCGCGTTGTAGAATTCTTGCCCTTGGGTGAGTGGCACGCGTTCGTCCTTTTCGCCGTGTTGAACCAACGTCGGTGTTTTCACGCCGCGGACGTGGAACATGGCCGAGTGCTTTTCGTACAAGTGCGGCTGGTCCCAGAATTCGCCGCCGAAATAGTCGGGCAGAAAGGACGGGATGTCCGCGGTGCCGGTGAAGCTGACGAGATTCGTCACCCCGGCGCCAACCGAGGCCGCTTGAAAACGATTGGTCTGGGTGATTGTCCACGAGGTCATGTAGCCGCCATAGCTCCAGCCCATGATGCCCATCCGCTTGTCATCGGCCACACCCAAGCCAATCACGTGATCGACACCAGCGAGCAGGTCGCGATAATCGCCGCCGCCCCAGTCGCGATAGTTGGCATACCGGAACTTGGCGCCATAGCCACTGCTGCCGCGAACATTCGGCCGCAGGATGCAGTAGCCGCGACTGGCAAAGGCGACGATGGGATAGGTTCCTGGCGAAGCATCGCAGGTTCTCGTAAAAGCACCCATCGGCCCGCCATGCGCCACGACTAACAATGGATAACGAGTGCCCGCCTGGTAGTCGGCGGGATAGGTCAACAGCCCTTCAATTTCCAGGCCATCGTTCTGCCAGCGAATTGTTTCCGTGCGGGAGTAAGGCAAGGCAGGACGATCGCGATTCGCCTGGCTGACTTGAACCGGTTTGAATTGCTTTAAGGAACTTATCCGTGCCTCGCTGGGCTGATTAAAATTCTCCCAGCTAAAGCCAACCATCGTCCGAGTCGCATTAAGGGCCGCGCCCGAAAGGGACATGCCGCCGCCGCTGCTGATTGCGCGCGGTGAGCCATTCAGCGGCAGCGCGAGCAGCTTCCATTCGGTCCCTTGAATCTCGCTGTAGAGCAGTTCGCTGCCTGCTTCGTTCCAGCCGATCAATTCGGAGTAGCGGCCAAAATCATCGGCGGTATCAGCGAGCGCGCGAGGAACTCCGCCCGAGACGGGCAGCACATAGATTTGTCGGCGACCTGCCCAAGTCGGCGGGTTATCGCTGCCGACGAACGCGATGCTCTGACCATCGGGCGAGTAACGGGGCGAGCCTTCCGCGGCCGGAGTGCCGAGCAACGTCGTCACCTTCTTGCTGGCGACATCAACCAGCGATAGATCCGCCGTGGGCCAATGATCGGCGTGCGGCGAACGAGTGTGCGAAAAGACGATGGTCTTGCCATCGGGCGACCAATCATAGGCAGCTTTGCCCGGTCGGGCGGAATCGATGGCCAGGTTCAACTCGCCCTCGGTCAGTTGGCGCTGCACTTTCTCCAATCGCGGCGGATTGGCGACTGGCACCAGATAGAGCCGCTGCCGCTTGATGTTTTCGTCAACAACACGGGCGTCGTTCTTATCACGGTCCCCATTTTTCTCGGCTTCGGTCTGGGGTTCGAGCGCGGTGTAGGCAATCGCGCTTCCATCCGGGGACCAGCGGAAGCTGCTGACATCGCCGGCCATCTTCGTCAACTGTTGCGCTTCGCCGCCGGCTACGGCAATCAACCAGAGGTTAGCTTTGTCCGCGCGCTTGGAAATGAAAGCAATCGACTTGCCATCAGGCGACCACTGCGGTTCGTCGCACGATTTTTCACCCTGTGTCAATTGCCAGGAGCGCTTGCCATCGGTGGTTGCCAGCCAGATGTGCGTGAGATACTCGCTCTTCCCTTCTTCGATAACCGCTCGGCGGATCGTATACGCGGCAAACTGCCCATCAGGCGAGACTTGTACAACGCCAACTCGCTTGAGTTGCAGCATTTCGGTTGGAGTCCAACTCTTCGTCACTATCGGATCGGCTGCTTGCGCAGTTACAGAAATAAGCAGCCCACCAGTAAGGATGGCTAGAGACAAACTGTGCGTTTTCATGGCGGATGATTCCGGTGAAGTATTGTATTCACGCGGCGCTTATCATCCACCAACGGACGGCGAGTATCAATCGAGGGGACAAGGGGTCAGACAAGCTTACGGCACCACGACGGGGGATGGCACCACGACCGGTGACGGCTCGTTGCCGGTCAGTCGCTTAACCTCGCTGCTGGCTTCGTGAGTATCCGATTTCAGCTTTTCCTGATCGACAATCAGTTTGATTTCAGTGTTGTTGCTGGCCGGCAGAGGCTGACTGGTGAGAGTCAAATACCCTCGATAGAAGCTGAAGCCGATGACCAGAATCACGATCAGCAACAGAAAAGCACCACCACG
>JAYTUF010000438.1:0-6791 GCA_043744755.1 Anatilimnocola sp. | reverse complement strand
GGAAATCAGCCCTTCTGCGGTGTCGCGACGCTGCAACCGGAGGTCATTTCCCTGACGTCCTGCGTGGTATAACTTCCCGATTCGGCCGGAAGACTTATCTCCTAAGACCCCTGAAGAAACGGGTGTGTACACGCCGTGCCACCCGGCCGGACGAAATGGCGGTCCCGCCAGCTTCAGCGATTTGGCAGGCCGCTGACCTTCGCCTTGGCAGGCAGCACAAACCGGAACGTCGAGCCGACGCCCTCTTGGCTTTCGACGTTCACGTGCCCGCCATGAGCCTCCGTGAATGTCTTCACGATGGCCAGACCAAGGCCCATGCCACCGACGTGCTCCGAATCGGTTTCTCCCTTTTCGAAGATTTTTTCGAGGAGCTCTTTGGGGATGCCGGCGCCGTTGTCGCTGACCCAGCCCTCCACTGCACCTTCCCCGCCAAGTTCTCGCGCCCCGATGGAAATCTCTCCGCGCGGCGTGTACTTGATCGCGTTGCTAATCAGGTTTTGAAAGACGCGCCTCAACAAACTGGCGTCTGCGTAGACGACCAGGTCGTCGGGCACCTTGTTGATCAGTTGGGTGCTATTGGTCCCGGCCACTGGAAGGAGATCGTGGATGAGGGCCTCCACGAGGGGCCACAAATCGAGCATGCGCCGCTCCATGGTGACGCCCATTTCCGTTTGCAGACTCGTGCTTTCCTCAAGCACTTTGGCGACCAGGCCTTCGAGATGCTGCACATTGCGACGCAAAGCGTTCAGCATTTGCGTTGTTTCATCGCCGCGCCCCCCGAGGGTCATTTCCAGGACTCTCCCAGCCAAGGAAATGGCATTTAACGGAGTTCGGAGATCGTGTGCCACGAAGGCGAGATACTCTTCGCGGCGTCGCTGGACCTCCAGCGCGCGCTGCGTGGCATAGGTCTGCAAGGCCAGGCCGATGGCATGGTCGAAAACACGGTTGATAATGTGGAAGGGCTTCCCCTGCAAGCTCAAACCGTTGTCGTCGGCCAGATCGTGGATGCAGCCGCGGAGGATGTTATACTCCGCAACTACCTCTTCAATGTCAAATGCCTCTTGGAGACGTTGGAGACCATGAGCCGGCGGGCTGCTTTCGCTGACGGCCTCGGGGATTGTCTGATCCGACTTTAATTGGAGGGCCGCAGCCACTTCGTCAAGCAGTCCGGGAATGTGGTCATTGAGCGTCGGCACGTCAAGCTGGCGCGCAGAATGAAGGTGCCGCACTTGCTGCCGCCAGCGCGAAAGTAAAGCTTGGCTTTCCTGCTTGACGAGCGCCGCCAGTTGGTCCAGTACGTTGATGGTCATCTCGCCTCCAACATAACGCGGCGTCTGTCGAGCCGCTAGCCGCGTAGTCGTTCAACTATCGACGAATGTCACGCAACCGATGGTAGCACGGGTCGTGTCTGAGACGTCGGTAGCCTGACAATAATCGATAGTGGGACTACTGCGAGGCTTGATTTCTGGAATTGGTTTGCGTCATGGTCTTTAGATCGGCCGCTCTCGCAGGCAGCACTTCTTATATTTCTTCCCGCTGCCGCAGGGGCAGGCGTCGTTGCGGCCGATGCGGGGGGACTCGTCGCGGACGGTGCTGGAGGATGTGGGAAAAGACGCGCGGGCGTCAACGTTGGCCAGTTGGTAGTCATCGTCCGTGCGGGAAACCTTGGAAGTGGCGGGGTCTAGCGTTCGCCCTGGACCGACCTTCGGTTGTTCCTGCCGCGGTTGAAAATAGGGGAACTCGCGCAGCAATTCGACCGTGTCATCCAGGTGTGTCGGCCCTAGCTCCGCCTGCCGTTCTTGAAACTTCGCCTCGCCACCCTCCATCGCTTTTTCCACGTTCGAAGGTGGGATGATGTACTCGTCAATGATGCCGCGGGCATACGCCTCCCGGATATCCTCCAGCGCCTCGAGCGGATAGAGCTCGCAGAGTGTGAACAGCAGCCAGCTCGCAAACTCGCCCGCTGGCTTGTCGAATTCAGCCCGCAAGTAAGTCCGCAAACGATTGACCGCCTCGGCCCGCGTGAGCACGCCATCGCGCACCAGGTATACGTAACTGCGGGCGGCAGCCGAGCGCGAATACGCGTCGAATTCGCGATTGGCAATGTGAGCGTCGATCGCCGGCAAGTTGTCGTTTGCGAGCGTTGCCAACAGGGCCGGCAGAAATTCGGTGATCGCGTCACAGAAAATCGTGTACCCCGCTTCGCCGGGCACCGCGGCCAGGATCGCGGGGAGCGCCTCCTTGGCTTGGAACTCCCAGAGGAGATAAAAGCCAATCCAGGGAGCATCATGCTGCAATTTCCCGCCGGCCCGCACTTGCGCGCTCGCCGCTTCGATGGCGCGAATCAAAGCGGGCGTCACCAACTCGCGATGCTGCTGACACTTCCGCAGCGCTGCTTCCGGCAGACCGTTCTCCGCGGTTAGCAATTGCACCAGTGCTTCGGCATCCACCTCGCTCGCCGAGCTTTCAACGCTTGCCAATTCCGTGGTCATGGGAGACTCCTTGTGATGTCATGATTTTAGGCCTGCGCGCCGTTGGTTGACAATTCCAGATGGTAACGCCAATCGGGCGGACCGTGGAATTTCCGAAGCGAGAAAGCCGGCTACTGATGCTGGTGCGAATTGTTGAAAAAATCGCCGCTGCCGGACCAGACGTGTCCACCGTGGATCGTCTAATGGTAGGGAGTTGATCTCTGACAAATTGGTTGAAATGCGAGACGCGCTGGCGTCGGTGCATCTTCCGGTGGGGGCCGTTCCTCGGACCGAACCGGACGCTAGCGTGTGGCGGCTGATTTCGCGAATGCAGATTCTAAGTTTCGCGGCCTACGACCTGTTATAATCCCACCTGAACGAGTTGTTATCAGAGTCCTGATTATGTTATCGATAAGTCGTTATCAAGTGATTGTGTTTATTTCGGTAACATCATAGCGCGTAACACATTGCGTCCGGTCATGGCCGCGGCACAAGCATTTGAAATCGCACGCGGAAGTGTTATCGCTAGGACTGGTCGCGGGACTTCGCAAACGATGCATGAATACGATAGGGAGCTGGCAAAAGATGAAACGCAAATCGACGTAAGTTATGGCATCCACCTGAAGTGGGGTGTCCATTAATGCGGTCATCTGGGTACTGGAATTTGCGTGGCGCTCGGGTTTCCGAGGGGGGTAAGGTCGTTTTGGTCGCTCCATTGATGGACGATTTGGGGCAACCGGACGACGCGGCGGCGGAAGTTAGCTCACCAGCACGGCCCGATGCCGGACGAGCGCTTTGAGGTGCGGCTTGTCGATGATTTGAAACGAAGATTGCAGCGGCTTCCAGTCTTCACCCCGTTGATCGATGCGGTGACTTTCGAGCGGACCCAGTTTGTCGGCGGCGAGCGCGAGATACGGAACTTGCCGCGGGTTGATGTCCATCAGGCGGCAGATGGTGGCATCGACGGCCGTGGGGCAGGTGCCCATCACAACCAGGCCCATCACTTTTTTGGTTCCCATGATGGGGCCGTCCCCTTCCATGCAGTCGATGCCGTCCACGAGGGCGATGGTCTTGGGGAGCGAGGCGTTGATGTCGAAGACGGTTTCCGGGATGCCGTTGTGGTGCAGTACGTTTTTCGGCCAGCCGTATTTGATGCCGGGGATCACGCCGTACAGGTTCTTCATCCCCGCGGTGACGCCGACCCAATGATGCGTCTTCATCTTCGGCAGCGAGACAACCAGGTCGGCTTCGGCCACGCTCCGCGGAAAAAAGAAGCCCGGCAGCTTGCTCGCCCGGCCGCGGTTGGGGGTCCAGACGACTTCTTCATAGTTGAGATCGCTGAAGGGAAGTTTAGCTGTATCGAGCGCGTCGGCTACGCCCGATTCGACCAGGGCCATCTCCGTATCGCGGACATGCCCAGGACCTTCGCCGACAATGACCGTGCCGCCCCAACTGCGGAAGACATCTGCGGCCGCGAGAATCATCGCGGGGTGCGTCGTCATGTGCGGAGCATCCCGCGAAGGCTCGACCATATTCGGCTTGAGCAGAATCCGCTTCCCTTTGATCTCGCGCGGGTCAAGGCCGCAAGCGATCAGGCCATCGCGGATCGTCTGCACCAGGGGGCCATCGTAGCGCTGATTCTTGGCAACAAAGACGCTGGCTCGGCCTTTGAGCAGACTCCGAATCTGAGTTGCTAACACGATGCCCGCCGCCGCCAGTCCACCACCGACAAACAGCGTGCGGCGGCTGACGTTGGGGAGTTGCAGACGCGGGACTTTAGAGAAGGATTCGGATTCGTTCATGGCGTCTTTCTTAACTCCCTCTCCTCGGTACTTCGGGGAGAGGGCTGGGATGAGGGGCCGGCCCCGCGAATCAAGGCCGATCTCTCGCCAAGCGCTGCCAAAGCGAGGAGCGCGAACTTATGCGGCGATTGATCGTGCTCTTGAACTCGCTTGTACGCGTTAGCAAGTAACTCGTCCGCCTGTGGAACTTCTCGCCCATGTGCGTTCAGTCCCTGCAAAGCCCAGGCGAGCGAAGCTGCCGTCGTGCGAGCGCCCAGCGACCACTTGAGCCAGGTGAGTGATTTTTCCAAGCGGCCGCTGGGGTCGTTTTCGCCCGCGAGCGCAAGCATCGCGATGCCCGTCGGTTGCACATGCGGCCGCAAGGTTTGACCGAGGACCACGGTGTTGCCGTAGTTGCAACCTCCCGCGGGCATTTGCCGGTCGATGAGCAACTTGACGGCTTCCCTCGCGCGCGGATGCTGAGGCTGATTCACCGCGCGATAGGCAAGCAAATGAAACGCGGTCGGTTCCAGCCAACTGTGCGTTCCTTCCGCCCAGGGCCAACCGTCGAGCGTGGTGTTGTGCCCCATCTCCGGGCTGAGTTCCAGGCTCTTGCCATGCATCGCGTTGATCCAGGTCAGGGCGCGATCAATGCTGGTCTTGAACTTCAGGCCATCGAAGTGCTGCCAGGCAATGACGGCCAGGCTCGTGGGCCAGCCAGGTGTTGGTTCTTTCTCGCGCACGCCGACGGAGCCATCGGTCTGCTGCGCGGCGACGAGATAATCGAGTACGGGCAGGGCAGCGACTTTTCGACCATGCCCCGAGAGCGCCAGCGCCGCGAGGACGCTGGGTTCCGTCGCCGGGGCCTGGTTTTGCAAATAGCCACAGACGGGCTGCTTCGCCAGTTCATCGAGTACGGTTTGCAGCCAATCGGTCATCCGTCTGATTTTCTACGGACGACGCTTATTTCCCAAGAGCAATTCGGCCGATTTATGGCTTCGGCCTCGGTCGTCCCTGCCCGCGATAGATCGCCAGGCCATGTTGCCGGGCATAGATTTCCCGCCGCGTGCGGCCTTGCGGAGCATCGGGCCAGGGGCCGGTGAGCTCTTCGAACTCGAACAGTTCGGGGGCGAAACGGCGGATGTCTCGCCAGTAGTTCTTGTTGTCCGTCTGCACCACAAACAGGCCGCTGGGGACGAGCGACCGCCGGACGAGTTCAAGAAACTCCGGCGTGATGAGCCGGTCGTCGATGTGCCCTTTTTGTTCGTAAGGCTGCGGATGATAGAGATGAATCTCGGCGACGCTAGCTGCTGGCACATATTGTTCCAGCAATTCATAAGCGCCGATCACTGCCAGCCGTGTGTGCTGCAAACCGCGATGATTGCAGCGCTTGGTGGCATAGCGAATCACCATCGGCAGAATATCAACGCCCAGGTAATTGTACGTATGACGCGTGAGGGCGCTCGAAATCAAAAAGCGGCCGTTGCCACAGCCCAGATCGATGACGACCGGCGCGGTGCGACCGAAAACCGCGGTCCACTCGAGGGGGGGCGGTGGCAATTGTTTGATGGCCGTCTTGGCCCAGGCTTCCGGCGGCAGCACGCGGCCGGGAATGGGAACGCCGAAATCGTCGTCAGGTTGAGTCATGTTTTAGTAGGCCGGAACAAGCGTACTCGCGTAGTTCCGGCAGGTTGGGCAAGTGGAGGCTGGTGTTGCAAGTCATGCCGGAACTGCGGAGTACCTTGTTCCGGCCTACGCCGACGCTACCAGCGTCGGAACATCGAACTTGTTAATTTTGCGACAACCGTGTTAGACTTCGCGAGCAACGAATTCGCAAGGTGGCCAGAGTATTCATCACGCTCCGCGTGATGAGTCCTCACGCGGAGCGTGAGGAGTACCATGGTCGAACAAGGAGGTTCGTCTTGCCCCGTTTCGTCATGAATTGGCGCTGGTCGATTCAAACCAAGCTGCTGCTGTGCGTCGCGCTGCTGCTCACGATTGTCGTGGTGCTGGCCGTGAGCGGTTTTCAGGGAGCTTACTCCTACCGCACCCTCGTGCGCACGATCAGCACACGCGCCACCGAATTGCCCGTTGCCGGCGAGCTTTCCAAAAGCCTGGGCGACATGCGGGTCACGCTTAGCCGGGCGCGATCAATCAATTATCTGCTGCTCGATCAAGAGAACCAGGAAGTCGATGGCGCCATGCTGCGACACGAGTTCCGCGGCGAGTATCTGGCCGTTGAAGATGCCCTGCGGCGTTACGAAAAGCATCTCGTGACCGATGTCGAATATGACCCGCGACTAGGCGACCGCAGCAAAGAGCTCGAAATTCTGAAAACGCTTGAACAGAAACTGGCCGTACTGGCTCAATCCAAAGATGATCCCACCTGGGTCATCGAAACCATTCGCATCACGTCGATCGCCAACAGCGTGGACGAAATGTACGACCTGGCAGGCAAGTTGCCGGCACAACTTCATCAGCGGATGCGTCAATTTGGCGGCGATGTGCGGGACGAATACCGCGCCTGGATTATCACGTC
>JAYTUF010000437.1:0-6798 GCA_043744755.1 Anatilimnocola sp. | reverse complement strand
GTTGAACTGAATTCCCCCAGAAGGGATAAAGATGTTGTTGGTGGTCGGGCCCGTCACGTTGTTCTGAATAATGCGCAGCTCGTCATCGCCGCCATTACCGTTAAAAATGATTTGATTGATGCCCAGATAGGTCGTCGCACTGAGGCCCGTGCCATCATCGACATCGACCGAACCGGGGACATTCGATTCGATGATCGCGACATCGTTCGCGCCATCGCCCGTAATGGTCAGCACACCCGGCGGCGCCTCGACGGTCACCATCGCCATCACGCGCCGGTCTTCCAACTGCTCGCAACCAAAGAACAAATGACGATGGCGGCGATTTCGCTCGAGGCGAACGCGATTGGCAGGACGGGACATAAGCTCTTCTCCGAATGATGACGAAAGGAAATTGTTGAATAGACGAGTGGCAGCGGAGCCGCTGTCGTGACAAGAGTCCGTTTGTCGAGAGCGCATTCAACCCCGCGTGTTACTGGACCAGTTTGCCCGCTGCGAGTTCCGGTCGCGCGGCAATGTCCGCAAGAGAGATAGTAATTGTTCCCTAATAGAAATAGCAAGGCGCGATGCGAATTTTGAACATAATCGTCAAGGGCGCTAAAATCTCGCAACGCGCTAAAATCTCGCAACATCCTCCCGTCACACCATATAACCGGCAAACTGCCCCACGGTTGCGAGGTCGCGTTGCAAGCGATCGCACTCGCCGCGGGCTGCGGCGGCGGAGAGATTTTCCTGGGGCAAATCCCGCTGGACGAGCAGCGGCAGCTGCATTGCGGGGATCGATTCGAGCTTTTGATCCACCCCCAATTCAACGACCAGCACATTTGCCCAGGCCGCGGTAGTGAGCGCAGGTAACGCTTCCGCGCGTACAGCCTGAGCCAAGATCAGATTCGGTGCCACCTGCTGCAGCCCGCGAGCCAGCGCCTCACCGCCCTGAATCACGGCCAGCATCACCGCCGGCCAGCGCGATAGCGCTCGTAGAGTGGCCGGCAAATCCTGCTCCGCCGCGTTGACCTGGACGATCAAGTACGCTCCGCGCCGCGAGGCTTCATCGAGCAACGCGGCCGATGGTGCTGAACAAACACCGACCAGCAACTCCTCGCGCAGCTGCGCGACGAGGCTGTCACCTGCCAGCGAATCAATCGCCACGCCGCGCGGCACCCACACCTTACTCTCGCGCACCAACTGTCCGCCGCTGGGCGACGTGCGCGGACCAATCCCGCGCAGTCCAATCATCCGTTGCGCTCGCGCGAGCACCTCTATGCCGCGGCGCAACTCGACATGCACGTCATAAATCTGCGGCAGATCGCTGGTCCACAAACAGGGATCGGTGATCGTCGCCCGCCCGAGCAGTGTGCTTCCCGGACCCAGGTCCACGAGCGAGTACCTGGCCAAAAGTGTATGCGCGAACTCACACCGCGGACCATGCACATAGCCGTACAACTTGCAGTCTTGCAAGTCGGCCGTCCGTTCCGCGCGCACGAAGACCTGCCCGCGATTGGCGGTCAGCTCGCCGTGGAAGACATCCGGATCAAACTCAATTTCAACGGGCATCAGCCGCTTCCACATCTGCAGGTTCCTGCTGAGTCGCGCGCAATGCCTCGGCCAAATAGCGGGCCGTAGACGACGCAGGATGCGAGGCAACTTCCTCCGGCGTTCCTTGTACTACAATCCGCCCGCCCTCTTCAGCAGCGCCGGGACCCAGATCAATGATATAGTCCGCCGCCTTCATTAGTTGCAGATTATGCTCGACCACAATCAGCGAATGACCAATCGCCAGCAACGCATCGAAACAATCGAGCAACTGCACGATGTCGGCGAAGTGCAAACCGGTCGTCGGTTCATCCAGCAAGAACAACGTCCGGCTGCGAGTCGCTTCCGACAGGTGCGCGGCCAGTTTCAGCCGCTGCGATTCACCCGCCGAAAGCGTGTTCGCCGGCTGGCCGAGCCGCAAATAATCGAGACCCACATCAATCAACTGCTTGAGCTTCCCCTGCACCTTGGCCTGGCCGCGGAAGAACGAGAAGGCTTCCCGCACAGTCATGTCAAGCACATCCGCAATGTTCCGCCCGCGATACATTACCGCGAGAATCTCGCGCCGGTAGCGGGTGCCATTGCAGGTCAGGCATTTCATGAAGACATCGGCCAGGAACTGCATTTCGACTTGAATATGCCCTTCTCCCTGGCAAGCCTCACAGCGGCCGCCAGCGACATTGAAGCTGAAATGCCCCGGGCCGTAATTGTGCAACTTGGCGTCAACGGTCTCGGCAAAGACCTTGCGAATCTCGTCGAAGGCCTTGATGTACGTCACCGGGTTCGACCGCGGCGATCGCCCCACGGGACTCTGATCGACCAACACCACGTCGTCAATCTGCCCATCGCCAATCACGTCGTCGTAAGCGAGAGGCGGATCGCAATCTTTCTTCTTCCGCTGGCAGAGAGCGCCATACAGCGTCTCCTGCACGAGCGTGCTCTTTCCCGCGCCGCTCACGCCAGTGACCAGACACAACACACCCAGCGGGAAATCAACTTTCAAGTTCTGCAGGTTGTGCCCCCGAGCACCGACCAGGCGAATGATGCCGCGAGTTGTCGCGCGACGTTGCGCAGGACGTAATACGCCGCGGCGACCAGCCAAGAAATCCCCGGTCGCGCTGCCTGGTGCAACAAGCAGTTCCGGCAAGGTTCCCTGGAACGTAATCTTGCCCCCCAGTTCTCCCGCGCCAGGACCAATCTCCACAATCGAATCGCCGGCGCGGATCATTGCTTCTTCATGCTCGACCACGACCACCGTGTTGCCCCGCCGCTGCAGTGCGCGGATGGCTTGCACCAGCGGTTCCACATCGCGCGGATGCAGCCCGACCGACGGTTCATCGAGCACATACAGCATGTTGACGAGACTGGAACCGAGCGACGCCGTCAGGGCCACCCGCTGCGCTTCGCCGCTGCTAAGCGTTCGCAGCGGACGATCGAGCGCGAGATATCCCAGCCCTACTTTCACCAAATATTGCAATCGCCCGCGAACCTGTTCCAGCATCATCCGCCCCACTTGCCGCTCGCGCGGCGTGAGCGGCAGGTTTTGAAAAAACCGCTGGGCAGCGTCGAGCCGCAACGCGCTGATCTGGGCGATGTTTAATCCGTTGATCTTCCAAGCCAGGGCGTTCGGATTCAATCGAGCACTATGACAGGCCTCGCATTCGCGAGAACTCCGCCAGCGATTGTGATAGGCCCGCACGTTTGCCTTCTGCTTCTGCGTCTCTAGCGCGGCGAAAAAACTATGGAGCCCACCGAAGTTTCGCTCGGGTACTCCTTCGTGAATGAGTCTGACTTGCTCAACAGTCAAATCCTGATACGGCACATCGATGGGCAGTTGATAGTCGGCCGCGAGGGCCAGCAACACGTGCAATTCATGTTCATACGCGGGCGCGTTCCAGGGCGCGATGGCTCCTTCGCGAATCGACTTGCTCGGATCAGGCACAATCAAACCGAAATCAAGATCGATCCGATCGCCAAAGCCATCACAGGCCGGACAAGCGCCCAGCGGGCTGTTGAAACTGAACTGCCGCGGCTCCGGTTCGGGATATCGCAACTGACACCGCGGACAGCGGAGTTCCGAGACAAAGCTCCAGACTTGCCAAGGCGATCCAGCGAGCGATTGCGTATCGGCGGCCCGCGTTGGTTTCGTAGCATCGGTTGCCGCTGGCCACCAGACTTCGCAATGACCAGTCCCCTGCTTGAAGGCTGTCTCCAAAGAATCAACCAACCGCCGCGAGGCAGCTTGCCCTGCCACCAAACGATCGATCACCACGCGAATGGTTGTGTCTTTGGATTCATCATCCTTCATGAACTGGGACGGTTGATCTAACGAAACCAATTGTTGATGAAGAATGACTCGTGAAAAACCTCTTTCAAGTAGGTCACTTAGTATCTCGTTTACGTTTCGCGAGATCGTCTCCGACGGACGAACCAACGGCGCGACGATCAAGAACCGTGTACCCACCGGCAACTCACTCACAACAACCGCTGCCTCCTGCGGCGACTCTCGCGCAATCGACTGCCCACAGCCCGTGCAGAACAGTTTGCCAATTCGCGCCATCAGCAGCCGGAGGTAATCGACAGTCTCCGTCGCCGAGCCAATCGTGGTCCGGTTCGACTTGCCCGGTTCCTGCCGCGTCACCGCAATCGCGGCGGGAATGCCGTCGATCCGTTCCGCCGCCGGCTTTTCCAGCCGCTCCAGAAACTGCCGCGTATAGGTCGAAAAGCTCTCAATGAACCGCCGCTGCCCTTCGGCGTAGAGCGTATCGAGGGCCAGACTCGTCTTGCCGCTGCCACTGACGCCGCAGAAGACAATCAACTGGCCGCGCGGCAGATCGAGGTCGATGTGCTTCAAATTATGCACATCCACCCCGCGCAACTCGATCTGGCCCGCTCCGTTGACATTCGCCACAAAGACACTTCCCGCCGTGATTACCCCGGTAAGTCTGCCGGACTGTTCCGCAGGCTCGCATTCTATCGGGCAGGGGCGCTGCCGGGAGGCGGCCGACAGCAGGCGATTCCGCTGATAACGGTTTCGCGCGCGATTTGCACTTTCCCCGCCTTCGCCTAAACCCAGACACGGCAACAACTTAATAACAATTACTTAACTGTTATTACCGAATATCACAACAACATTGATAACAACTCTATCGGGTGGTTGGCGGAGTGTTTTGAGAAACTCGACAGCGCCGACTGGCAATTGCGTCTCCGCGTGGAGCGCGTCGCAAGCGAACGCGGCGAAGTGGTGAGGCACCCATGCGATCATGGTTCTTCCAGGGAACTCCTCCCGGAGTCTTCCCTGTCTTTCCACCAGTTTGTCAACGAGCAATCTGCCAATCTATTAGACGATGGAGGCGTGACACGTCTGGTCCAAGAAAGGAAATAATTCAAAATCTATTTCCCAGACCTTCTCCTACCACGTTTGCGAAGGAACGACGCGCGGCTCGCGGCTATGTCCGGCGGCGGCGCGCACGATGGGGAGCATTTGAAACCGCGGCCCGTGAAAGCGGGCGGCGATGGGGGCGTGGCGCGACAGGTGATTGCGGCTCACCGGACCAATCGAGCGGCCGTTGACCGGATTGGGGTTCCAGGTCCAGCCCTCGTTGGGGTTGGAGCCCGCCCCGCGCGTGAACGTGAGATTCCAATCGACGGCCCAATCAAAGGCCTGCAGCGGCTCGACGGCGCCGGCCGGTGATTGGGCGGCTAGCACGGTGGTGAACTGCAGGCTGAACCAGATATGGTGCAGCCAGTTATCGACGGCGAACTGCCGCACCGCCCGATTGGCCCGCCGGCATTCCACCAGGTCCGCCGGCGTATCGTTGAACGGAATCGTCACGCTGCTCGCATTCGCGGCCGCCATCGCCATCGCCTGCGGGTGATACCAGGGCTCCTGCGCATTGGCCCCGTCCGCCTGGTCGAGTTGCAACTGCCGCTGCTCGGCCGTGGAATAGTACTGCAGAAAGAGCGAGCCATCGGCGGGCGTCGCGCCGCGATAGACGACATCCAGAACTTGAAACCGCAAGAACTGAATGAACCCAAACTTCCACCCCGCCGCCCCGCTTCCCAACTGCAGCCTGGCTTCCGCCTGCACCCCCGGCGACGTGATCCCGCGCCCAAACCCATTGCCGGCCGACAACGCGACCGCGGCACAAGTCCCTTCCCCCGGAGTATCAATCACCGCAATCTGCCCGTTCGACCGGAGGGGCGCATAAACATTCACCGTCGATTGACCAAGCGGCGAAACCAACACCTGTGCAGACCGAACCGGCGCAACCATGTTCATGCCCCCACGTATCAAACCCATCGAGTTGTTTAATCACGCGAAGCGAGCGATCAGCGCGCACTTTGCCTGCTTGAACTCTATGTCGGTCAACGCGGTGGTGAGATTTCGTAAACTTATCGGAAGGCACAGGTATGTCGATTATGCCATCCGGCGGCAGTCCAACCGGAACGCTGGCAGCGGTTACATCACCTGTGCCGATCGTCAACACTAAACGGGCATTTTGCCAAGTCATAGGCTTGCCTGGAATTTAGTAATATCTGCGCTGGAATATAGTCGTGGCCTTGCCCCTTCTTTCCTCGCTGTATTCCATACTGCCCAATGCGAACTGCACCATAAAAGATCACCACGAGAGTGTGATCCCTGCCCTCGCGCTCTTCAATCGTAAACTGATGTCGATTAGGTTTCTGCGCTGACTTTCGCTTTAGTTTGGCAGCGATATCCTGGGCCTTTACTTTGGTTAAGTGCGGCATAGAGTTTCAGTTAAGACTTGCTTTTGTTTCCTGGCGCTTCGCCCCAGAGTTTCGTCTGTCTGATCCACGATGTCCAGAAACACCTCGCAAATCAGACTTTGAAGCCGGGAAACGGCCTGCTCAACCGTTGCTCCGCCGGTGCCAATATTCGCCTCCAGCCACGACACAATGAACTCTTCCCCGCTGGGCGTAACGCAAACCGGAAACGGCTTTTTCGACGTGACCCTGGCATCGCCCAGCGATTGAATAAATAGGCTGTAGGGAGTAACGACCTTCGGTTGAAGTTTCGCCCGAGGCCGATCCACCACCACAGTACCCGCTTTACTTGCCTTCTTCTTTGCCATTGGGTTTCAGCGTGAGAGTTTACGGTAGGAAAAAAGCCAAAAATCGCGACAGCACAACTTGAAAAACCTGCACTTAGGATCGGCGCATCATTAACTGTCGGCACATGTGTAGGACGGACAATCCTGTCCGTCGTTTTCAAGGCGGACAGGATTGTCCGCCCTACAATAATTG
>JAYTUF010000436.1:0-6822 GCA_043744755.1 Anatilimnocola sp. | reverse complement strand
CGGATTCAATCGCGGGAGTTGCAAGGAGCCAGGCTGGACTCCGTCAAAGCGCTGATGGACCTCCCCTTGCAGCAGATCATCCGCGACAATCGCCATCCGCTCCATGTTGAAGCCGCAGTTATCGCCGCAAATTGGCACGACAAGACAGCCCTGGAGCGACTCTTCGAAATTGCGAAACGCCGGACCGAAAGCGACGCAAATCGCGAGCAAGCCATCAACGCCCTAACCGCGGTAAATGATCCGCGCCTACTGGGTCTCGCTCGCGACAATATCCTGCACGATTCCAACTCGCAACGACTGCGAAGCTTTTTGCTTGCCGCCCTGGCGAAATCGGAATCCCCCGAAGTCGCAACGCTGGTCATCGAGAATTACGACAGCCTGGCCGATGACCTCAAGCCGCGTGGGATTGAACTTCTTACGCAAAGAGCGGGATGGGGCAAAGCCTTGCTCGCGGCCGTCGCCGAGAAGAAAATCCCCGCGACGATGATCAACGTGAATCAGGCTCAAAAGCTCAACTCGCTGGGCGACAAGGAACTCTCCGACCTGCTCGTCAAGCATTGGGGCACGGTGCGGACTACGCGCGATCCCGCGCGGCAGCAGGTGATTGAGGATATGCGGAAGCTCTTGGAAAAGACCCCCGGCGATCCGACTCGCGGCCAGCTCGTCTACAACAAAGTCTGTGGCCAATGCCACAAGCTGCATGGCCAAGGGCAGGAAGTTGGCCCGGACATCACCGCCAACGGCCGATCGAACTTCGATCAACTGCTATCGAACGTGTTTGATCCTAGCTTGGTAATCGGCGCTTCTTATCAGGCTCGCACCGTGCTGACCACCGATGGCCGGGTCATCAGTGGCCTGCTCGCGGAAGACAATGCTCAGCGGGTTGTCCTCAAAGTGCAAGGTGGCAAGCTCGAAACCATCGCCCGCGGCGATATCGAAGCCCTCAAGATCAGCGAACTCTCGCTGATGCCGGAGCAGCTCGAAAAGCAACTCAAGCCAGAAGAACTGGCCGACCTCTTCTCACTGCTGACGTTGGATAAGCCGGCGAGTGATCCAGGAGCAAAGCGGATTCCGGGGGCGCCCGCCCCAGAGCCGCGCACGAAGTAAGCGACTGGGTCGAGGATGGGGCCTGACGATGGCGAAGAAAACGGCAGTCAAGCAGGCGACGAAAGACAACGCTGTGAGGTCCAAAGCAACGCCCACTCAGGCGAAGAGCACGACCGTGACTCTGGAGGAAACCCTCAGACAACTTGAGTCGTTGGGCAGCGCGAGGGTGCGTGCTCACAACGCCAAGCGTGGCGCCGGTGACAATCAGTTCGGCGTGTCACGCGGCGACGTTCGCAAGCTGGCCAACAAGATCAAGTCCAATCACGAATTGGCATTGTCACTGTGGAACACCGGAAATATTGACGCCCAGTTCTTGGCGACGCTCCTGATCAACGTCAATCTGCTTTCGGCCGCTGAAATGGAGCGAATGGTGAAGTCGGTTACGTTTGACTGGGTGGCCGATTGGCTCCACTCTTATGTCGTGAAGGAGCACGCCGACAAAGAGGCCCTGCGCAAAAAATGGCTGACGTCGGATGACCGCTGGGCGGCTCGCGCCGGTTGGCAACTGACGGCCGGGCGGGTCGCGAAGTGCCCCGCGGGATTCGACCCCGACGCGCTCCTCGATCGCATCGAGAAGGAGCTGGGTGCCGCCGCTTCTGAAGTGCAATGGACGATGAATAGTTGCCTGGCGGAAATCGGCATTCACTTCCCAAGACTTCGCAAGCGGGCGGTCGCGATCGGTGAAAAGCTGGGGATCTATCGTGACTATCCTTGTTCCAAAGGATGCACCTCGCCCTTCGCCCCGATCTGGATCAACGAAATGGTGAGTCGGCAAGGCTGAACAAAGGCCGCCGGATCGCGAGGTCGTTATACTGGTATCTCGCGACCACTGGGTTTATCCCAGTGGGGCGCTCACTTGACAGCTACCGAGAAACTAAAACCGATAACTGGCGACCATCGGCCTTGTGCCGATGGGGCCCTCACTGATCGGCTAGGTAGCTGCTCAGTGAGCGCTCCACGGGGGCAAGCCCCGTGGTCGCGAAGGAATTGGCTGCGATTCGAGGTTCTTGGGCCGTCGAACCTTATCACGAAGGAGTTTCAATGCAACGGATCATTTGTGTTCTGGTCGTGCTGGTCACTCCCCTGCTATTGGCCGCTGACGCCGACGACAATTCCAGACTTCACGTACACCATTGGGGCCGATGGCAAAGCCACGGGCAAGATGCCAAACAGCGAGTATACCGCCACGTTGACTGTCAATCCCCGGAAGGATCCCAAGACCATCGACAACGCGCATGAGAGCGGGGCACAGAAGGGGAAAAAGCAGTACGGCGTTTACAAGCTGGAGGGGGACAAGCTCATCGTCTGCATGACGGCTGCGGGCAGTGCGGAGAGCGACCGGCCGAAGGACTTCAGCACCAAGGATACCGCCTATGTCGTGTTCGTCTTCGAGCGGGTCAAAGAAGTCAAACAGCCCTGATGCGGCGGAACGGGCGCGAATCAAATGTTTCTTACAGTCGGCCCGGCAAGTGAATGTGGTCGTTAGGAATTCTCAATGTCACGCACGCCGATTGTCCGACCGATTTCCTGGTTGAACGCGGCCATTAATCTGACGATCCTAGGTTGCTGGGTGTTCACGGGTTGGTTGCTGAACCGGCAATCTGGTGTTCTCTTCGGCGCAGCGGGCTATCTGCTGCTCTCGACTGGTTTGCGATCAATCCTGGCCCGTCATCACCGTAGGGCGATTTCCCTGTGCAAGCGGCAACAGTTTGAATTGGCCATTCCTCAGTTCGAACAAAGTCTCAACTTCTTCCGCAACAACACGTGGGTTGATGATTGGCGCGCGTTCACCATGCTATCGGCTGCCGGAATGTGCTACCGTGAGATGGCGCTCGTCAGCCTTGGATTTTGCTACGGCCAAATAGGGGATGGGGTGCGGGCTCGATATTACTACGAGCAGGCCTTGCAGGAGTTTCCCGCCAACAAAAACGGAATGGCTGAAGCTGCCCTCCGGCTCATGGACGCCGCCAGGGACGCCGAACGGGGGACTTGACCGTTCCGTGCCGCGGGTGAATTTAAGGGTTCGGCAGGGCTGCGCACTTTTCCGTATATGACATACGAGCCTGAAGCGCCAGTCTTACGCGTCGGGCTACCTATACGCAATGACTAACAGTTCGCCGCGACCACTCGCGCTCGTCATCACCGGCTTGGAACCGGGCGGGGCGGAGCGTGCGCTGACGCAACTGGCGCTGCGAATCGATCGCGAGAAGTTTCAGCCGGCGGTCTTTGTCCTGCGCTCGCGGCCGATGGGCTCGCAGGCGGAGCTAGTGAAGCAACTTGAAGCCGCCGATATTTCGGTTGAGTTTTTGAATGCAAAGTATAAGTGGCAGTTCCCAGCCGCAGTGTGGCAACTGTCCCGGCGGTTTCGCGCATTGAAACCGGCGATCGTGCAGAGCTTTCTGTTTCACGCGAATGTCGTCGCGGCGGCGGCTGCGAAATTGAGTGGTGTGCCCGTCGTCGCTGGTGTGCGGGTGGCGGAACCGCTGCGGAACCGGCAGCGCGTGGAGCGCTGGATTTCGCCACTCGTGAAGCGATTTGTCTGCGTAAGTCACAGCGTGGCCCATTTCTGCGAGCGGACTTGCCGAATGCCACGTGAGAAACTGGTGATCATTCCGAATGGTGTGGATTTGGCCAAATTCCGCGATGCGATGCCGGCCGATCGCGCAGCGCTGGGCTTGCCGGCCGATCGACGCCTCATGATTTGCATTGGCCGACTCGATCACCAAAAAGGACACGATTGGCTCTTGCCACTGCTGCCGAAGATTTTTCAGGAGCGACCGGAGTACGATCTGGTGCTCGTGGGTGATGGCCCTCTACGTCAACATTTGCAGGCGCACGCAGTGCAACTGGGAATCGCTTCGCGCGTGTACTTCGTCGGTTGGCGGCCGCAGGTGCCGCAGTTGCTGAAGCTCGCCGATCTCCTGCTGCTGCCATCGCGGTGGGAGGGAATGCCCAATGTGCTGCTCGAAGCGATGGCCGCTGGTTTGCCGGTTGTCGCCACTCAGGTGGAAGGGACCGCGGAGATTCTAGGACCGCTCGCGGCGGATCAACTCGTGCCGCCAAACGAGGCGGCGGCCTTCACCCGGCAGGTGCTAGCATTGACAGCTACAAATTCTCCACGTTTGGCGCTAGGTCGCGCTAATCAGCAACGAGCTAGCGAGCATTTTTCGCTAGCAGTGATGGCGACAGCTTACGAAGAGCTTTACTGCCAACTGATGAATTCGTAAGAATTCTCCAAATTTGTCTTTGCGGCGTTTTGTAATCCCTTGCAGCCGGCGCACTGCGATTTACGGTGCTTTTGAGGCAGTCCAACCGCCGAAAAGCCAGCGATTGGTCTCCGTTCGTTCGGTTGACGCGCGGCTGGAGCTTCGTATGTTGGTCTCTGTCGGAATGAGGCTCGCGAACTCAAACACAAAACATAAGTTATCTACTTGTTGTTAATTAACTATTAAAGTTGTAAATCGCAAGTCGTGCGGTGTGAATCAGTGAAGGTCGTTTGTCCCGAGGTAGTTGGTTGGTTCGGTGCGGCACCGGCGAGGGAAGTGTGACCAGCGGCCACCGGTCACAGTTGCTGCCGACGTTCCCGTAGTTCGGCTGTCGGTTAGAGAGGGCAAGATGTCCTCTGCTGCAGAGGTCGGTCGCCGGAGCCCAGGCGGCTCCGCGATGGACCAGCTTCGACCCAGTTGGGGATGCACGGACGCATCTCCTTGGTCGGAAGCTGGCGAATTGTCGCCTTTCGCTCCGCGAAAGAATGTTCTTTCGCGGAGCGAAAGACGACAGAGGGCCTGCTGTGTTATCCTGCGGCATGGATTCGCTTCCCCTTCATGTCCCCGTGCTGCCGGCTGAGATTGTGCATTGGCTCGCGCCGCAACCTGGCCAGATTCTGGTCGATGGCACGCTCGGCGGCGGCGGACATACGCGGCTGCTGGCCGAGCGGCTGGCTGGTTCCGGCTACGTGCTGGCTGTTGATCGTGATCCGGCCGCGGTGGCGGCCGCGGAGCAGAATTTGAAGGGTCTGAGTGTGAAGGTCGCCACGGCCAGCTATTTGGAACTCCCCGAGTTGCTCTCGGAAATGGGAGTGACGGCTGTGCAGGGAATCGTGCTCGATCTGGGTTTATCAAGTGACCAGTTAGCCGACGACAATCGCGGTTTCAGCTTTCACAGCAGCGGAGCGCTCGATTTGCGGTTCAATCCCGAAGAAGGAGAGTCCGCAGCGCGACTGATTGCCCGCTTGCGAGAGCCTGAGATCGCCGACATTATCTTTCAATTCGGCGAAGAGCGCTTCAGCCGCCGAATTGCCCGGCAGATTGTTGCGTCCCGCGCCGAGCAGCCGATTCAAACTGCCGGGCAACTGGCCGCTCTCGTGCGCCGTTGCGTGCCGCGGTCGGGCGATGGCATCGATCCAGCCAGGCGAACGTTTCAAGCGCTGCGAATCGCCGTGAACAGTGAATTGAAGACGCTCGAACTTGCGCTCAAAAAGTTGCCCGCACTACTGGCGCCCGGCGGCAGACTCGCCATCATCAGCTTTCATTCGCTGGAAGATCGGCTCGTGAAAGAAGCTTTCCGCAGCGATGACCGGCTGCAAGTGCTGACAAAAAAACCGCTCACGGCATCGCCGGCGGAACTGGCTGCCAACCCGCGTAGTCGCAGTGCGAAGCTGCGAGTGGCAGAGCGAGTGAATCATGCCTGAGCAACCGCCAGCCAAGAAACGAGTTCCACGACCGCAGCTCGCGCGGATCATTTCCGGCGGGCAGACCGGTGTGGATCGCGGCGCATTGGAGGCAGCAATTGCACTCAGCATTCCGCACGGCGGCTGGTGTCCGCGCGGTCGCATCGCGGAAGATGGCGTGATTCCCGCGAAGTTTCAGTTGCAAGAAACCGAATCCAGCCGGTACCACTTTCGCACGGAGCGAAACATTCAAGAGGCGGACGGAACGCTGATTCTGTTTCGCAACCAACTGACCGGCGGGACGGCATTGACGCGGACATTCGCCGAGCGGCAGCGCAAGCCGCATTTGTGTGTGGAACTGATGACGGGCACGATTGCCAGCCAGGTGCGCGCGATCCGTGATTGGCTGCTGGCGCAGAAAATTCAAGTGCTGAATGTCGCCGGTCCGCGCGAAAGCAGTGTGCCAGGCATATCTCTTGTGACGCAAGGCTTGCTCAAGGAGGTGCTGGAGATCAAGCGGCGATCAGCGACATACGATGTTAGGCAAAGTGAAGGAGTGGCAAGATGACAGATTCTGCTTTTCACTTTGTCATGTCATTCCCCCTCTCCCCTGCATTTCACTCGGGCAATCTGCTACAACATCGCGCTCGCGTTTGAAAATCATCCTCCAGCCAGGAGCTGCTTCCCATGGCCACCAATTTTCCTCTCAATCGCAAGTTGCGGATGGCACTCGTCGGCGGTGGGCAGGGAGCGTTCATCGGGCGAGTTCATGCGACGGCGGCGGTACTCGATAATCGCGCGTCTCTCGTCGCGGGTTGTCTTTCCAGCGATCCGGCGCGGGCCAAGGCGTCGGCCCCCGATTACGATATTGCCGAGGATCGGGCTTATACCTCGATTGCCGAACTGGTCGCCAAGGAGAAAGCTCTGCCCGCTGATCAGCGGGTTGATTTCGTTTCGGTTGCAACGCCCAATCACACGCATTTTGAAATCGCCAAGGCCGCAGCCGAAGCGGGGCTGAATGTCATTTGCGATAAGCCGATGACGTT
>JAYTUF010000435.1:0-6826 GCA_043744755.1 Anatilimnocola sp. | reverse complement strand
GATCCATCCTTACGCGAGCGCATCGGCTCGGTCCATCGGCCGGAAAAGTGACGAGTTGAAAAACTACCTGAGTTTTTCACCGCTGGCTAGCGCCATTCCCGCGTTTCCGAGCAATCAGCGGTGAATAACTCCGCCCCTTTGTCAACGAACAGGATGGAATTCAATGCGCTCAAGCTATCTTGGGCAAGTGGGGCGCGAGATCGCCCCCAGGTTGCCGAGGTGCGGCGCGCGGACGCTTACCCGTCTTGATCCACTCCCCCAGCAATTCCGTCGCCCGCTCATTCGCCAGCAGCATCCGCTCTTGGAGTTGCAGCCCGTAACCTTCGAGTTCCTCCGAGTTGGCATCCCGGGGAACGATGAGCCCGGGCCAAAGGCAGACGACAGCACGGCTCCCTGGCCAGGCGAATGCCATCCGATCCCAACTGTTGAACCGCGTCGCGCAGCTATAGGCCGTGCCCATCGCGACCAACGGCATGCCCGTGCGCGAAGCCAGATATGCAGCGCCGTCTTTGACCACGCGCGCCGGCCCTTTCGGACCGTCCGGCGCGATGCCCACGTTCGCCCCTGCGACCGCGCGGATCATTTCCCGCAACGCGCGAGCGCCGCCCCGATTGGTCGAGCCGCGAATCGCACTATAACCCAGATTTTGCACAATCCGCGTGCCGAACTCGCCTTCGGTCGAATTGCTGATCATAATTCCCAAGCCGCAAAAGTTGAAGCCGCAACCGTTCACGAACAGGTCGCTATGCCAGGTCGAATAGATGGCTCCGGATTTCGTCACACGGGGGTCTTGGGCGGGATCAGCCACATCGTGATGTACCCGCAGGGTGCCGTACCACAAGCGAATCCCCCAGGCCGTCGGCAGAGCAAGTGCATTCAAGAGCCGTCGCTTGAGTAACGATTTCGACTTGGCCATCCGTGACCTTCCTGAGCAGATAGGAATCGGCTTTGATGAGTGGTTCACCGAAGTCGCACTGGGATCGTAACACAAACGAGCCGAGAAAACAGCGCAGTCTCCGATTGATCGAGAGAGTCCGCGCGAGGCGTGTCGCTAATCACGCCTTGAAGGCCTGCATCTGCTCCGCAATCCAGCGCTCCAACTCATCGAAATCGACCGGGGGCAGTTTCGAAAGATCGGGCCGCAGCCGGGTGGCTTCCTTGATGTAGACATGGCGGATCTGATGCTGCGGGGTCTCCGTGTTCCAGTGAATCATGATCCGCACGCAGCGGCGGAGACTGCCGGGAACATCGATTTCGTAAGTGCAGAGCAGCGGCACATCGAGCCAGCCGAGCTGCCGCGCGGCGAGGGCGGGAAACTCCGCATCGAGATCGGCCGTGACGCTGAACATGGCACTGGACACATCGTCGGGCTCAATCCCATTGGCCCGGATCATCAGCGCCAGCAACTGCCGCGTGTTGGTGAGGATTTCGTCGCGCGTGTTGGCCTCGACGGTCGTCGCCCCGCGCACCCCTCGGCATCGCATGAGAACTTCTCTGGCAAGGTATTGATCTGACAAACGGCTCTTGACCGCTTAGCATAGCGTCGCGACTCGAAAGCGACTAGGTTTAGTAACGTCCGTCTTCGCCAAAAAACTCCCGCGTTCGAGGTCGGCAAACCGCTGCTCATGCCTGACGACTCCGCCAATCTGAAGAACCTGGCTCCAGCGGTCGAGGAACCGGACGCTCAGCGCGAGGCTCGCCAGCGCCAAGCCATTGCGGAGGCGCTGGATTTAGGCCGGGAAGCTAATCGACGCGAACCGCCGCCCAAGTACTCACTACAGGAATTGATGCTGGCGGTGACGTTGCTCGCCACAATGCTGGGGCTGATACGGGCGCTCGGCATGTGGGGCGCGGTGCTGACGTTTGTGGGCAGTGTGGTTTGGACCAATGTGTTCTACCCTCGCTGGCACGACGGCAACCGCCCGCGGCAGGTGACGATGTTCGATTGCGTTTGGGGTCTGCTGATGCCGCTGGTCTGCCTGGTCTGCGATCCGTTTGTGTTTAAGGAACAGCCAGAGCTGATCGACAACGCCTTTCAATTCGGCGGAATGACAGTCTTGCGACCACATTTTCGGCAGGAAGGCTTGGCCGTCTATTGCATCGCGGCTTGGCAAATGCTCCTGCTGACGATTTGGATTGTCGGCAGGCCTTGGCTCCGCCCCTGCGCGGGTTTCTTTCTGGGAACCTGGCTCGTGGGCGCGATGTTCGCCGGCGTGCTCGGCATTCTGCTCGCGCCGATTGCCGCGATTGGCTCGTTCGTGGGCATCGGTTTGTTGGGATTCACGCCGCTGCTGACCGCTTATGTCGTTGGTCGCCGGATGCGCGAAGCGGTTGACGACGGCGTGCTGGATTCTTCGGATCATTCGCTCCCCATTTTCTGGCTCTTAGTCGCCCTCGGCTTTATGGCTGCCTGGATCGCCCCGCTGCAACTGGCGACGCACCTCCGGCCGCTGTTTCCGGTTTAAGTATCCGCTGGCGATTCTTCTTGAGTGGCTCAAGGCCCCCGCCTACGATGGAACGAATCACCGTCACGCAGTTGGAGATTGAGTGAATGACCAGCGGTCCGTCAGTTCGATTAGTCGCCCTGGCCGCGCTTATTGCGGCCTGTTTGGAACTCGGCGCGAAAGAAGTTGACTTCCTCCGCGATGTGAAGCCGATCCTGGTCGCCCGTTGCTATCGCTGCCATAGTTCGCTCGCGCAAGAGAGCAACCTGCGGCTCGATTCCGCCGCCGCGATCCTCAAGGGAGGCGAGCAAGGGATCGTCATCATTCCCGGCAAGAGCGGCGAAAGTCGCCTGCTCGCTGCGGTCATGCGAACGGGGGATCTCAAAATGCCCCCGGAGGGTGATGCTCTCACACCCGAACAAATCGCCACGCTGAAAACCTGGATCGATAGTGGCGCATCCCTCCCCACGCCCGAACAAGAACGCCAATCTCCCCACTGGTCCTACCAAAAACCGCAACGTCCCCTCTTCTCCGTGCCCTCGGTGACTCCGCGGTCCAGCCATCCCGTAGACCAACTCATTTCTCAGAAACACCAACAAGAAAAACTAACTCCCGTACCTCCAGCCCCCAAAAACATCCTGCTCCGCCGCCTCTATCTCGACCTCATCGGCCTGCCACCGACACCTGAACAACAACATCGCTTTCTCGCCGACGAATCGCCGGACGCCTATGAGAAAGAAGTCGAGCGCTTGCTCGATTCACCCCACTATGGCGAACGCTGGGGCCGGCATTGGATGGATGTCTGGCGATACAGCGATTGGGATGGCTACGGCAACGAGATTCGCGAGAGCAAGCCCCACATCTGGCGGTGGCGGGACTGGATTGTGGAGTCGCTCAATGCCGACGTGCCCTACAACCAGATGATCGTCGAGATGCTCGCCGCAGATGAGCTGGCCCCCACTGATCCAAACAAGTTGCGGGCCACGGGGTTTCTCGTGCGCAACTGGTACAAGTTCAACCGCCACACCTGGCTGGACAACACCATCGAGCACACGGGCAAGGCATTCCTGGGCCTGACGTTCAACTGTTGCCGCTGCCACGATCACATGTACGACCCGCTCAGCCAGCAGGAATATTTTCAACTGCGGGCGTTCTTCGAACCGCTCGATATCCGCACCGACCGCGTGCCGGGCCAAGCCGATGTGGCCATCAATGGCTTGGTCCGCGTGTTTGATGCCAAGCCCGAGACGCCGACGTTTTTGTTCACCCGCGGCAATGACAAGGATCCCGTCAAAGACAAGCCCCTCGCCCCCGCGATGCCGCAAGTGTTTCGCGATGTGCAGTTTGTCGTCGAACCGGTTTCGCTGCCGATGCAGGCCACGTATCCCGGTTTGCAGCCCTTCGTGCGGGACGAATCGCTGGCCGCGGCGGCAGCGGAGTTGAAGAAAGCAACCGAGGGAATTGCCGCCGCGAAAGTGAAGTTCGACGCGGAGCTAGGTCAAGCGCAGTCGCTGCCGGAATCGCTCAAGATCGATGTCCCCACGCCGCCGCAAGTTCCCGCGAGTCTGACCGATGCCGATTGGCAGCAAGCGCTGGCTGAAAAACTTCTGTCCTTAGCACACGTCAATCTGGATTTCGTGAAGGCCCGCCTCGCGGCCGATGATGCAAACTATGCCACGCCTCCTGCATCGAACGCCAAGGAACTTTCCTTCACCGCGGGCCGCGCGGAACGGATCGCCGCGCTTCGCCTGGCAGAGAAGAACTTCGTCCAAGCCGAAATCAACCTGCTCGCCGCCCACCGCGCGAAGCAGCCCGCTGATCCGAAGACCAGGCAGGCATTTACCGCCGCTCAGACCGCGGTCGCCAATGCCGTGAAAGCCATCGACACCGCCAAACTCGCGGCCGATCAACCGTTCGAGAACTACACGCGCCTGACTCCGTTGTATCCCGCCACCAGCACCGGCCGCAGGCTGGCGCTCGCGAAGTGGATCGCCGCCGATAGCAATCCGCTCACCGCCCGCGTCGCCGTGAATCATCTCTGGCTGCGGCACTTCGGCACGCCGCTCGTCCCGAGCGTGTTCGACTTTGGGGTGAACGGCAAACAGCCCACGAATCAACCGTTGCTCGATTGGCTGGCGGTCGAGTTGATGGAATCGGGTTGGAAGATGAAGCACCTCCACAAGCTGATCGTGACCAGCCGCGCTTATCAGTTGCAATCGACGGCGGGCAGTAGCTTCGCCGCGAACCAAGCGATCGATCCCGAGAACAAGTTCTACTGGCGCGCCAATCCGCGGCGGATGGAAGCCGAAGTCGTCCGCGACTCCACGCTCGCCGTCGCCGGTTCGCTTGATCCCGCGCTGGGTGGGCCTGATCTCGATCCGGCGCAAGGCTTCGCCAGCACTCGCCGCAGCTTGTATTTCCGCAGCTCTAAAGAAAAAAAGATGACATTCCTTGCCGTCTTCGACAGTCCCAACGTCGTCGAGTGTTACCGCCGGAGCGAAAGCATTTCTCCCCAGCAAGCCCTGGCGCTGAGCAACAGCCCGCTGTCTCTCGCGCAGGCTCGCATCCTGGCGAAGAAGTTGAGCGAGGACACGGCAGTGAAGCTTGCAAACGAATCGGCCGATGCGTTCATCGCCGCTGCCTTCGAACGCATCCTCTGTCGTCAACCGACTACTGAGGAGCGGCAGACTTGTACGGAATTTCTCGCCTCGCAAGCAGCAGCGCTTGCCGATACTAAAAGGTTGACACCGTTTTCCGCAGGTGCCGCTTCAACCATTGCGCCCGCCAGCGATGCCGCCCAGCGCGCTCGCGAGAACCTGATTCATGTCTTATTCAACCATAACGATTTCGTAACGATCCGTTAATTCTCACAGGCATCCCAGCCATGCTCCCATCTCCGCCTCGCCCACTCTCCTCCTCGCCCACTCGTCGCGCGTTCCTATCGGACGTTGGGATGGGTTTCACCGGTCTCGCCCTCGGCGCGATGCTCGCGCGCGATGGCGTGTTGCGGGCCGATGATGCACACGGCCGAAAGTTGGTTCGTCCCCCTCGGGCGAAGAACGTCATCTGGATTTTCCTCGTCGGCGGCATGAGTCACATGGAGAGCTTTGACCCCAAACCGGAACTAACGAAGCACGCGGGTAAGACGATTGCCGAGAGCCCATTCAAGACAGTGCTCGATTCACCTTATTTGAAGCGGAACCTGCGGGAGTTTGTCGAAGGAAACCACAAAGTTCAGCCGACCATTTATCCGTTGCAAATCGGCTACGGTCCTCGCGGCCAAAGCGGCCTGCTGATGAGCGATTGGTTCCCACATCTGGGGACATGCGCCGATGACCTCGCCCTCGTCCGCAGCATGTGGACAACCGACAACGATCACGGTGCCCAGTTGCAGTTTCACACCGGCCGCCATGCGATTGAAGGGCCGTTCCCCACGATCGGCTCGTGGGTTGATTGGGGTTTGGGCACCATGAACGACAACTTGCCGTCGTACTGTGTCCTCGGCACGCCCTTGGCCGATTGTTGCGGCGGGCAACAAGGGCACGGCGCGAACTACCTCGGCCCCGCGCACGCAGGAATCCAACTTTCGACCGATCCCGCCGCGCCGCTGCCGTTTGCCACGCCGGAGAAGAGCGTTTACCGCGAAGAGCAGCAGCGGGAGTTCGCGCTGCTCAACAAACTGAATCGCCTGGCCGCCGTGGAATATCCCGACGATCCCGGTCTCCTGGCACGCATCAAGTCTTACGAACTCGCTTTTCACATGCAGCAAGCTGTGCCGGAGGCCGTCAACCTGGCAACCGAATCAACAACGACCATGCAAGCCTATGGTGTCGAAAAAGGACCGACGCAGACGTTCGGTCGGCAATGCCTGCTCGCGCGGCGGTTGGTCGAGCGGGGCGTGCGGTTTGTCCAGCTATTTCACGGCAGCACCGGCGGGGCAGGGGCCTGGGACGCGCACAGCAATCTCAAGGCCGGGCATGGCAAATTATGCGGCGAAGTTGATCAGCCCATCGCAGCATTGATCAAGGACCTGAAGCAGCGGGGTCTGCTGGACGAAACCATCGTCGTCATCGGCACCGAGTTCGGCCGCACGCCGGGGGCGGAAAAAAGCAACGGCCGCGATCATCATCCCTATGGCTTTTCCGTCGCGCTCGCCGGCGGCGGCATTCGCGGCGGCATCGCTCACGGCAGCACGGATGAACTGGGCTTCCACGCGGTGGAGAATCGGCACTACGTGACCGATATTCATGCCACCGTGCTGCACCAACTGGGGCTCGATCACCGGCTGATGGAGATTCCCGGCCGCAAGCGGCTGGATTTGGATTTGGGCAATGTGATTCGAGAGATTATTGCCTGATAGTAGGATGGGCACTCTTGCCCGT
>JAYTUF010000434.1:0-1789 GCA_043744755.1 Anatilimnocola sp. | reverse complement strand
AGTCACTCGACTGGAATCAGTCGAGTGACTAAAGTTGCTCGATCAAACAAAGACATAGAGCACTCGTCATGCGCCTACCAGCATGACGAGTGCTCTAGAAGGAAGATTACCATCGATCCCGGCATTCCGCAACATTTGGACCACCGGATTTGGACCACCGGATATTTTTGATGATATATGAGCTTCTTGCAAAACCTCTCTGCCGCCGTGAATTTCCTTGGCCGTTGAGGGGAATTGCGCGACGCCCGCATCCCGTTCGAGTATTCTGTGTCTGCAACAACCAGACGCTCGAAACAAAGAGGGGTTCGGACGTGTCGCTCAAAGAAACCTTAACCACGTACTGGCTGCGTGTTCAACACGAACTTCTGCCATGGCTCGACGACAGCATGGGCCCGTTAGGTCAGCGCCACCGGCAATTGGTCAGCGTACTGGGTCTGGCTCGGATCGAAGCCTTCGTGCCAAGTTTCCACGGCCTTCCAGGCCGCCCGGCGAGCGAACGCGCAGCCCTGGCGCGCGCCTTCGTGGCGAAAGCCGTCTTCAACTTTCCCACGACCATGCTGCTGATCGAGATGCTGGCTGCCGACAAGACGCTGCGCCGTCTCTGTGGCTGGCAGCACGCCGGCGCGGTACCCAGCGAAGCAACGTTCTCGCGTGCCTTCGCGGCGTTCGCTGAGAGTGCCTTGCCGTCCCGATTGCATGAAGCCCTGATCAGGGAGAGCCACGCGGATCGGTTGGTTGGTCATATCTCGCGCGACAGCACGGCGATCGAGGCGCGTGAGAAGCCGGCGGCCAAACCGGAACGGCCTGCGCCCGTCAAACGCCGGCGCGGCCGCCCCCGTAAGGACGAGGTTTATCCGCGGGTGGAAATCCGGCGGATTGAACGCCAGGGCGGCATGAGCCTGGACGAAATGCTCGCCGATCTACCGCGGCAGTGCGATGTGGGTGCCAAACGTAATGCCAGGGGCCATCAGGAAAGCTGGACTGGTTACAAATTGCACATCGATACCGCCGACGGGGAGATCCCGATCAGCTGCGTGCTGACTGCGGCTTCCGTGCATGATAGCCAGGTGGCTATTCCGCTTGCCACGATGAGCAAGGCACGCGTCGTCAACCTGTATGATCTGATGGATAGCGCGTATGACGTCGCCGAACTCAAACAGCACAGTCGCGATCTCGGGCATGTCCCGATCATTGACATCAATCCCCGCGCGGCTCCCGGCCTGAAGAAGGAACTGGCAATGGAGGCGAAACGGCTCGGGGCCGTTGGGTACCGCATGCCCGACAAGGTTCGCTATGGCGAACGTAGCGCGGCCGAGCGGGTCAACGGTGGGCTGAAAGACAATCACGGCGGCAGGACGTTACGGGTGCGGGGACCGGACAAAGTGATGTGTCACCTGATGTTCGGTGTGCTCAGCTTCACGGCGCTGCAATTGATCCGCCTCGTTACGTAGCGGCTGCGATGGCCGCAACCACGCGCCTTGCCTGGTACCGGGCGGGGTCGCCACCGGATTGCCAAAAAAGGCCAAAACACCAGCCGCGAACTGCCGGGTGGACCGGAAGACAACTCAAACCGTCGAATCCTACCCCGAGTCGCGTTGTTTGGAAGACTTTCTCCCTAAACGGCCGCCGAGTTTTGCAAGAGGCTCCTTGATATGGAATAAATAGTATAAAAAATATTCCTTGAAATTACGTAACTGCCCAGGTAGCTGTATCCTGAACGACGCTTGACCTGGTGGGCTGGACGTGAGTCAAGATCTCCATGTCGCAGTCGCCGGTTTCTGATTCGCAC
>JAYTUF010000433.1:0-6857 GCA_043744755.1 Anatilimnocola sp. | reverse complement strand
CCTGTCGTGGTCAGCGTATTCGCACCCAAAGCCAACAAACTGTCGTTCGTGCCCACGCCAATATCCCCGGCGCCTACATAAGACGAAATCGTCTCACTATTCAGCAACTGCAACGTCGCCCCCAAAGCAACGCTCACCGGCCCAGCGGTATCCGAAATCGCCAATCCATTCTGCAATTGCAGCACACCGACATTGACATTGGTTGCGCCGGCGTAAGTATTCGTGCCACTCAGCAACAGGTTTCCGACGCCGACGTTCTTGTTGAGTCCGCCAGGGCCGCTCAGCGCGCCAGACCAGGTGATGTTGTTGCCGTTCGTATCGAAGATGGCAGGCCCCACGGCATTGGTCAGAATCGCGGCGTGCGTCGTGGAGAAGGACGCTGTCGCCCGAACCGTGCCACCACCGAGATTCACAATGCTCGTCGTGCTGGGGGTGCCGGTGGTGGTAATTCCGCCCGCGCCAATGTTAGTAATGCCGCCGTTGAGATTGAAAACGCCATTGCCGGCATTGTTGCGGAGATTGACAATGATGAGCGGCGTATTTAGCGTGCCGCCCGTTTGCGTAAAGGTGCCATCGCCATCGACGGCCGTGCCGATTGCAACGCTGGGATTCAGGACACCCGTGCCGCTGAGATTGTAATTGGTGGTTGTGCTCGGCCAATGACCAATCCGCACATTGGCGCCATCCGCGGGGGCACCCGTGACCGCCACAGTGCCGGCGGTCTGGTTGATGGTGGCGTTAACGGTAGCCGACCCGCCTTGCCGGTTGCCGACTTCCACATGATTGATAGTAAACGTGCCGCCATTGATATTGGCAACGGCCGTGATCGCCCCACTGCCGACTCCGGCGCCATTGGTATCGCCCACCGCAAAGGTGCCCGTCATCGTGACGACCGGCGCGCCATTGAAAGTCAACGTGCCGCGACCCACGATTACGCTGCCAAAAGCATAAGTAGCACCCGAGAGAACTTGCGTGCCTGTGGCATCGACCGCGCCCCGCAACGTCAGGCCGCCACCGCCAGCGATGGTGCCGGAGAACGTGCGGGTTCCGGAGAGATCATCCAGCGTAATCGTGCTGGTGTTGTTAATAATACTGCCGCCGCCTTGCAGATTGCCGATGGTATCGCCAAAGCCGGCCATATTGAGCGTGCCGCCGGTGGCGATTGTGAAATCGGAACTGTTGTTAAATATGTTGCTCTGGGCGAACTGCAAAGTGGCGGTGTTACTAATTGTGACGTTGCCCGCCCAACCGCCATCACCCGTGAAGCCCGCGCCGGCGATCAGCGTGCCGGCGTTGACCAGCAAAAGTCCGATTGCCGTACTCGCCGAGGCGCCCGAACCGGACAGCGTCATGGTTCCCAAGCCGGTCTTGGTGATGCCGCTCGCACCCGTGTTCTGCGTAACCGTGGCCGCGATCAGGAAATCGACCGCTGGAGCGCCATCGGCCACGTTGATCGTCGCCGAGGTGCCGTCGCGCAGGCGAAGCTGTGCCGCGCCCGTTACCGACAGGATCTGGGCGGTCGTCGCGGCGGCGTTGATCGTGATGGTGGGATTAAGGAACTCGTTCAGGGTGCCGCCCAAGTGCAGCGTGCCGCCGGTCATGTTCAATTGGAAGTTATTCCAAAAGTGCTGGCCAAGATCAGCGCCACCCACGGTTCCGCCGTTGATATTGAGGACATTGACCGATTGACCCGCATTAAATCCGAAAGTGTTCGCGACCGAGTTGTTGACCGTGGCTCCAGCGTTCACCGTCAGCGTGCCGCGAATCGTGCCGACAGCGCCACCCGCTCCCAACAGCAGCGTGCCGCCATTGACAGTGGTTCCGCCGGTATAGGTATTCACGCCGCTGAGCGTGAGTATTCCGGAGCCTACTTTGGTGAGCGCGCCTGCGGAAACGATCGTACCGGAAAAAGTTGTATTTGAAGCATCGCCAACGGTCAGCGTCTGAGCTGCCGTGAGAGTCACCACCGGAGTCACATTGGTCGAGGCCAGCGAAGCAATCTGTTCGCTGAATCCATTTAGGTTGAAATTGATATTTCCTGTCAGAATTAAACCGCTGGCGTTGGGAATAATGTTTGCGGCACCCAAGTTATAAGTGCTGGTCGTGCCGCTGCTGTCAGCCAGCGTAATGGAGGGAGTGTTAAAGGTCGCATCAAAGCTATTGATGGTTGCCGTATCGCCGCCGTTGGTATTGATGGTGAGCGTCGCCGTCGGGACGGCGAAATCAACGAATTCGCCCAGCGTCGAATCAATTCGCGTAAAGCCATCCGCGCCGCCGACATCCGTGATCGTGATCGCCTCGACCGCGCCGGTGAACGTGAACACGCGATTGGCAACCACCATGTTATCGGTGATCGGCTCCAGACCGGTATAGGTGAGGAGACTACCATCAATGTTTACCGAGCCATCGTTATTATTAATGAACGTATGCGTAACGGTCGTGGCGGAGCCACCGGAAATCACCAGGGTATCGCCCGGGGTGCTGGTCTGGCCATTGCCAGCATAGGTAATCGGCTTGGCAATCACGCCGCCGGATTGATCGACGGTGAGAGTATCGTTGTCGTTGGAACCGACGACATTGACTGAGGTAATGGAAGCATAGGGTGTACTACGTACCAAAGTGACGCCTTGATAGAAATCGAGATTTACGCCGGCAGCCCCGCTGCGGACGATTCGCCAGGCGTCGGCCACTGTGTCGTTGGCGGTGGCGCTGCCAGCCTGGAGGCTAGCTGATTGATTCAATAACCCCAAAGTATAGTATCCATCCGGGAGTGAGACGTCCGGGACGGTAAAGGTAACAAGATCGCCTGCCACTGTCGGCGTCAAAGTTAGCGCCGCGAAGGAGCTGTTTGCTGATTCAAAAGTGTTATTAGGGCTATAAAGCAGTTGATAAGTCAAAGTTCCAGCGGGGACGGAAGCGATGCCGGCGTCCGAAAAGTCAAACGCCAACGTTGCATTCATCGTGCCGGTCTTATCCACATACCAGGCGCGGTCCCAGCGACTATCAACACCCGCGGGCAGATCCGTATTGACGACACTATTGGCGACCTGCTTGTAGCCAGCCGTCAAGTAATTGGCGACCCCTGCTGCTCCGATTTGTTCCATACCAAAGCCGTCGCTGCCCGCCGATCCCACGGCGACGTTCGTCGCGGTGGGAGGGGTCAGTACCATCAGCTCGGCGAGCGACAATATCTTGCTGGCCCCGACAGCGGTCACGCGAACATAGCGGCCCGTGACCGGCACGCCGCCGTTCGCTGTTTGGATATCAACACCAAACATATAAGGACTATCAAGACTGTTCCCCGCATTCAGTCCGCTCATTGAGAATACGGGCGTAAGTGCTGCATTCAGCACTTCCACTTGTACATCACTGAGCCGATCGCCGCAGCAGTCGGTGCGGTTGAACAGCAACAACTGGCTGATTGGAGTATCGACGCCTAAATCAACTCGCCAAAAGGGATTGGCTTCGGTGTTGGTATGCGTGACAGAATTGCCGCCGAAGTTGCCATCGGTATTGCCATCATTGCCACGAGTGGAAACGCCACCCGCCGCCGTGCTGGATTGAATGGTCGGATCACCCACGGCGACGTTGGCATAGGACGATGTCGCCCAGACTTGCGCTTCGGCCAAACTTAGGATCTGGGTCGCCCCTTCCGAAATCACGCGCACTTTATTTCCCGTAACAGGCATGCCATTCAGGACGACCAAATCAACGGTGATCTTTTGCGGGCTGCCGAGGATATTGCTGGGGTTGATGAGGGACGCATTCTGCCAAATCACCACATTCGACGCATCGAGAATCTGCACTCGCAAATCGCGCAACCGATCGCCGCAGCAATCCGTTCGGTTCCACAAGTCGATGCTGGAAACAGAAAAACTGCCACCCAGATCAACTTGCCAGAACGGGTTCGCTTCCGCCGCGGTGTGCGTCACCGAGCGGGCGCCATAACTGCCGTTGGTGTTGCCATCGACGGCGTGGGGCGCGTCTCCATTGCCATCTCCGAGCGACGATTGAGTGGCATTCTTGCCCAGCGCGACATTCGTCACCAATTGCCCGCCGATGCCGATCATGCCCCGGTCGTAGTCGCCCAGACCCGCGTTATCGCCAGCATAAATGTCTCCCGCGGCCAGGTTGATGCCATATTTGGCGGACAGGGCGTTTTCGATAATCGACCGCTCGACAACACCCAGCGTGCGACTGAAAGCGATTACATCGCCGATCTGTCCACCCCAGGAGCGCGGCGGATTTGCGCCGACTTGAAAGTAATCGCCAATGCTGGTGGGAGCGATAGCAGCGCCCGAGGGACGGGTGGCCGTCAGAATGTGAGAAGTGTTCAACGCGGCGGGGGGATTGGTGCCGGTAACGCCGTTGACATAGAGGGCACCAGGATTGCTCAAATCGCTGGGGTTGCTGGGATGGGCCCACGCCCCGGAATTCGCGCGGCGAATGCCGAAGTCGCCCAACTCTTGGCCGATAATGCCATCGAGTCCGTTGTTCGAAGAGGTGCTGTTGACGATAAACACCGAAGCGGGCGCAGTGCTTGTGCTTAAAAGCAATTCGTCCGCATTGGGCGCAACGGTCGGATTGCCACCGAAGCCGGAAGTGTTGCCGTCAAAACTTACGGCGGGCAAACCATTCCCCAATGTTCCGCTGCTGACAAATGTCGGTTGCTTGGGAACGCTGCCCTGCGTGAAATTGTTGGCCGCCGTGCCGCTATTGTTCCAAGCGGTGACCGGCGCGCCATTGGCAAGCGCCAGACTGCTCGCATTGAGTTGATACAACAGACTGGCACTGTTCAACGCTTCGAAGCCACCAATTGCCGTGTTGCCCGTAATCGTAGCGAGCAACGCCCGATTCTCAAGCGACTCGAACAACATCGTCCGCCGTTCTCGCCGAGAGCGCTGACGGCAAGCCGTGGCTAGTTTCGAGTTGAGACGAGAAATCGCGCGGAGACGTGACATAATGGAAAACTCCAAACGGCGAGACCCCGCTCGATGACGATGAGCCGGGAGAACTCGGTAACAGAAGTGGGGAGAGACTGCAAAAGAGGGAGTGAAGGGCGATTCGCCGCGAATACGAGCACAGCGCAGGATCGAGCAGCGAATCATCCAGTTCCTGAATAGTCTATTGACAGACTCTATTTTATGCAATCGTTTGGATCCATAAAATCGGCAATTTCAGGCAATTGTTGGACGATGTTCAGACTTTTGAACATTCGACAAGTCATCGTGATCGCAGGGGATGTTACTGCGTTGTTACCCCGCCCCCGATGCTTTCGCAGCCCGCACAGCTTCACTTCGGTGGACAAATTTGCCCTGAGGCGAAGTGCCGCTAGGATACTTTCCGAGTCGCCCGCAAAGGATTGAGACGCGGGCCTCCGCTCGTCAGCGTTGTTGTCATTGACGTTGTTGTTTTCGAAAAGTCTTTCAGCCTGTTTGCTCCAGGAGGGAGCCCCAGCGGCGACGCTTGCACCGAAATCATTTCCGGCAAGTGCGGCCGCGGTCCACTGCCGATGATGGCCCAGGCGCAGTCCTTATTTAGGAGTGTGCAGCCATGGTGTCCGTGGAGCGAGTGTCAGTTCAATTCGTCGCAGCGGCCGTCTGCGTCATTGGCTCTTTACCAATCGCTAGGGCCCAAGTTGTCGGGCCGCGAGTGCAGTTTGATGCGCCGTATGCAGTCGCCGTCCGCGAACTGCCGCTGTCTTCGTCAGCAACTGAAGCAGCCGATAAAATCGTGGAATGCCGACTGGATGTGTCTTCGCTTGTTACCGCTGGCAACGAGCGCGACGTTACGCAATTCGTCTTTCAATTACAAAGCTTGCAGCGGACCATGCAGGTGCATGACTATCTGCCGCGCTCGGCTCGCGATACGAGCATCACCGGTCAGGTGGCGGTGAATGAAGGACGCGAGGATGCCAACTCCGCCGCCCTCGATCTGACGGCCCGCTATCAAGACTTCACCAATGCCGCGCTGCACTTGGGGCAATCGTCCAAAGAAAACGGCAGCCGGAAGTTTGAACGCCTGCCCGCGCTCGAAACGGTCATTGCCAGCGGCACCATCTATCGCGGCACGGGCGTCTATTTCAAGCTGCACACAACCGACCGCCAATTGCTCGAAGGGGCCACGACCGTGAGCGTGCTCTGGCGCGTCCCCAGCCAGTGGCGGGCGGACTACATTCATTTGCGCTGCCTGGCCGAAGGTAGGATTCATGGCAAGACTTCACAACGTGTCGGTCAACGGGATTTTCTCATTCCCATTTATTTATCGGGAGATGAGAGCTCACAAACGACCGCTCTGCGTTTCGCGAGGAGCGAGGCCAACCTCCGCCTCAAAGCGCGAGAAAGCATCGCCGAACTAATCGCAAAACCACAAGCCCCTTGGTCGCGAGGCGTTTCGATTCTCGTCGGCGACAACGACGAAAACATTCCCCACGATTGGCTCGAACGCTTGCTCTATCTCCCGTCCAATCCACAAATCCCCGCTCGCCTGCCCGCCCCCGTCCGCACCGCCGCCAGCGAATTCCTCACCGCCCGCGAACAACTAATGACCCACTCCGGCTGGCAACCGCCCAGCAACGCCCAGGCTTCAACTTCGCTCGAACCCCGCTGAGATCCTGCACCTAACATGGCGAAGCCGCAGGAAGCCCGACGCGTAAGCGAGGAAGTGCCGCGAGAGAACTTTCCATTTACTTGCTCGCATCCGCGTAAATTCTTAGCTGCTTGGTGTAGCCAAGCACGAGACGAATTTTTTCGGCAAGTCGCAGAATCGCATTCACTTTATCGGCTCTTCCGAATTGAGCGTACTTTTTCGTAACTCGTTGCCGTTAATGAGGATGCCGTTTTCGGATTTTGGAGGCA
>JAYTUF010000432.1:0-6865 GCA_043744755.1 Anatilimnocola sp. | reverse complement strand
CCTGCTGGAAATGGTTGGTAATACTTGTCGGAATAGCCGCTACGGAACAGCACGACGTCGCCGAATCGCAGGCGGCGCTGCTGCTTCTCAAACCGCGCGACGTGCTCGGGCGTGACGAGTGGGCTGACTCCTTTCGCCGCCTGATCGAGCAGGTCGCGGACATCGATCACGCACGCTTCGCCGCCGAACTGCCAGGCTTCAATCTTGTCGGTGTAGGCCAGTCCCAGTGGTCCCGACTTTTCCCGATTGAGGTCCGGCCGGGCGACCGAATGCGGCGGCACGTCCAACTGCGTTCCCGTGTTGCCATCGATCAACAGCACGTCAATGTTGTAAGCCGAGTCCGGCCCGATGACCCGCTGATGCATGATCTGAAACCGCGGAAACGGCGTCGCCGGCCAAGTGCAAGGATACTCTGGGGCGACTAGCAGCGAGTGGTCGATGAATTTGGGTACATCAGTTAATTGAGCAAACACGTTGGTCGAGACCACGGAGCACAGTAACAAGGCGATGAGAACGTGGGTTTGCATAAGTGAGCCTTCAAATTGACATTGGTCATTGGTCACTAGTCATTAGGAAGTATCTGAAACCTAATGACCAATGACTAATGACCAATGACCAACAACTAATTGACAACATTTGGCAACACATCCCCACGCAGCGCCATCGCCGCCAGATTGGCCGCTGTCTCTCGCAACTTGCGAACGGCGGGCACGCTGCACGAGGCGATGTGTGAGGCGACGATGACGTTGTCCATTTTCAAAATCGGATGGTCGGCGGGAATCGGTTCCGGAGCAAACACGTCCAGCGCGGCGGCGGATACATGGCCGGTTTGCAACGCTTCGGTCAGAGCCATTGAATCGACGAGGTCACCGCGGGCGACCACGACGAATCAGCGCCGTGAGTGGCACGTTTCTGAAATTCAGGCTATGGTCTTAGTTGGCAATAACCAAAGCCTGTAGTTGGCTGGCTCTAAAGCCTCAGGAAGTCCCGGTGATGGCATCTCAGTCCCTGACATTTACGCTGATGGCGGTTGTTGTTATCGATTCAGCGACAGCCGCGGAGAAAGAACTGGAGTTCTTTGAAAGCAAGATTCGTCCCGTGCTGGTGGAGCATTGTTACAAGTGTCATAGCGCGGGGGCCAAGGAACTGAAAGGTGGTTTGCGGCTGGATTTGAAGGCAGGCTGGCAAGCGGGCGGAGATTCCGGCGAACCGGCGATCGTGCCGGGCGAGCCTGACAGAAGCCCGCTCATTCGCGCCGTCCGGCATGATCCCAGCGAAGAAGTCATGCCGCCTAATCAACCGCGCTTGCCCGCTACCGTGATCGCCGACTTGACCGCCTGGGTGAAGAACGGCGCGGTAGACCCGCGCGCAGGCAAGCTGGCCGCCCAGCCTCAGCCCGTCGATTGGGAAACCATCTATCAACAGCGGCTGAAGTGGTGGAGTTTGCAACCGCTCTCCGCAGCGGAACCGCCGCTCGCACCGGCAGGGAATTCAGCTCGCAATGAAGTTGATCACTTCGTATTTGCGGCGTTGCAGGCCCAAGGTCTTCAACCTGCGAAGGAAGCCGAGCGGCGGACGCTCGCTCGGCGATTGAGCTTTGCCCTGACGGGACTACCGCCGGGACACGAAAGCGTCGAGCGATTCGTGGCGGATGATTCGCCGGGCGCTTACGACGCCTTGTTGCAAGCGCTGTTGGCCAGTCCGCATTTCGGAGAACACTGGGCGCGGCATTGGCTGGACGTCGTTCATTATTCCGATACGCATGGCTACGAGTGGGATACGCCGGCGAAGAATGCGTGGATGTATCGCGATTATCTGACGCGGACCTTCAATACCGATGTGCCCTTCAACCGGCTGGCGCTCGAACAGATTGCCGGCGATCTGATTGAGCCGCGGCTTGCTGAACGGACCGGCGTCAACGAAGCGCTGATCGGCCCCATGGCGCTCCGCTTGGGAGAACGTCGGCATGGCGATAATGCGGCCAGCGAAGGGGTCACGCAGGAGGCGGTGGCGAATGTCATCGATACCGTGAGCAAAGGATTCTTGGGGACCACCGTGGCTTGTGCCCAGTGCCACGATCACAAGCTGGATGCGATCGGGCAGCAAGATTATTACTCGCTGGCGGGCGTCTTCATGAGCACCCGCTGGGGAGTGCGGACCATCGACGCCGTCGATCCGAACGTCGCGGTGCTCGCCGAACTGAGGGAACTTAAACAGCAAATTCGGACTGAGCTCGCGCAGGTCTGGCGAGGTAATCAGGACGAGCTGCTCGCGAAGTTGGCGGCAATTCCCGTGGATGAGAAAGCGGCGGCGACTTTTCCTCAAACGCTGGTCGGCTTCTGGCAACGGGAGCGAACCAAGCCGCTGACTGCCGACGAGTTTGCCCACGAACGCGAACGGCGCGTGGCCGCTAACAAAGTTAATCTGAAGCTGCTCGCCGATTTCACCAAGCAAGCAGGATCGCAGGCCTGGCGCTGGGATGGCTTCGGCATGCAGCACGGACTGGCGAGCGACGGTGAGATTGTGGTTGCCGATGAAGGAGAGGCCGCGCTCGCCCAAGTCTTGCCGGCTGGCCGTTGGTCGCATCTATGGTCGATGCGCTTGGCGGGCGTCGTGCGCAGTCCGCAGTTTGCTCCGCAATCGGCGGCGACGCTATCGGTGGGTTTTGCCGGCGGCAAGCATGTGGCCCAGTCGATGATCGTTGACCAGGCATTTCACTGCGAGCGCATGAAGTTCCTGAACCAGCCGACGCCCGGATGGTTGACGTTGACGGCGGGTAATTTTGATTCGCTCGAAGGGAGCATCGATCGCGCCCCGCGGCGGGTGTATCTCGAACTGGTCACCAAGTCGCTGAACAATTACTTCCCGCCGCGCACCGGGTATGGCGGCTTGAGCGAAAAGGATGCTCTGGACGAGCGATCTTGGTTCGGCGTGACACGCGTCTATGAACATCCGCCGGGCAAGCCGCCGGTGGATGAACTGGCGCGCTTCGCTCCGCTGTTCAAAGCCGAGGGCGCGGAGGAGAAAGGCCAGCGGTTCGTGAATCTGTTACAAGCGGCCCTCGAGCGCTGGAGTCGTGAAGTCTGCGATAGCGAGGATGCTTTGCTCATCGACGAAGCGCTGCGGGCGAAGTTGCTCGCCAATGAGACCAAGGCTAGTCCCGAGCTGGCGAAGCTGGTCAGTGCCTATCGCGCCGCCGAACGGCGTCTGCAACCCGATCGCACCATTGGCACGGTTGCGGACTGGCATGAAGGGACCAACGAACGAATCGCCGTGCGCGGCTCGTATACCGAGTTTGGCGAGGAAGTACCGCGCGGCAACATTCGCTTTCTCAGTCCCCTCACCACATCGCAGCCGCCCCTGGCTGCGACGAGTGGCCGATTGGAACTGGCCCGCAGCATTGCCAGCGACCAGAACCCGCTCACCGCCCGCGTCTATGTGAACCGTGTCTGGCAGCACCTTTTCGGCATAGGGTTGGTTCGCACACCCGATGACTTTGGACACCTGGGCGAGCAACCTTCGCATCCCGAGTTGCTCGATTATTTGGCTGCACGATTCATGCGCGAGGGCTGGTCAACCAAAAAGCTGGTGACGCTGCTCGTCAGTTCGTCAACCTGGCGGCAAAGCAGTTTGACCGATCCTCGTGCGCTGACCATCGATCCGGAAAATCGCCTGTGGCATCATTGGCCGATGCGGCGGCTCGAAGCGGAGGCGATTCGCGATTCATTGCTCGTGACATCGGGGCGGTTTGACGCCACGCTGTTCGGCCCGCCGATCGATCCGCACCGGACCGCGCAGGATCCCATGAAGCGGCTCCTCAGCGGGCCCGTCGATGGACTGGGGCGCCGCAGTCTCTACACGAAGATGACGCTGATGGAGCCGCCGCGATTTCTGGCCCTTTTCAATCAGCCCATTCCTAAATTGACGATCGGCCGCCGCGATGTGACGAATGTCCCCGATCAGGCGCTCGCGCTCCTGAACGATCCCTTGGTCATTGCTTTGGCAAAACACTGGAGCGAGCAACTGGTCAAAGATGGTTCGACCAGTCCCGAGCAACGGGCGGAACGAATGTTCGCGACAGCCTTCGGCCGTCCATCGAGCGCAACAGAAACCGAGCGACTCGTTCGGCTGGCGCAGCGCAGCGCGGAACTGCGCATGATCAAATCAGATACATTGCTGGCATCGCAGCCCGTCTGGCAGGATGTCGCGCATGCCATCTTTAATTTGAAGGAGTTCATTTATGTCCAGTAAAGGGCTCCCTCGGCTAAATCCAAATTGTCCCGGCTGTGAACAACCGGCAACGTCGCGGCGCGACTTCCTCCGCCGCAGCAGCCTGGGTTTCGGTTGGCTGGCGCTCGCAGGACTTTCGCAACGCTGGGCGGCAGCCGATCAGCGGAGCAAAAATCCGCAGCCACACTTTCCTCCGCGCGCGAAGCAAGTGATCTTTTTGTTCATGGACGGCGGAGTCTCGCACGTTGACTCCTTCGACGAAAAGGTGGAGCTCAATAGGAAGAGCGGCGAGCCGGCGAAGTGGCGGGCGGATGTGCTTTCACAATCGGTCAGCGCGAATCGCAAGTGGCTCGGCAGCCCCTGGAAGTTTGCCGCGCAGGGCCAATCCGGATTGCGAGTCAGCGAGCTCTTTCCGCATATCGGCCGCTTGGCAGATGAACTGTGCGTTGTCCGGTCGATGGTCGGAGAAACGCCCTTGCACGGCGCGCAGTCGCTGTTGCTGCACACCGGCCGCTCGATTGGGGCCGCGCCCAGCATCGGGTCCTGGCTTTCGTATGGCCTGGGCACGGAGAACGAGAATCTGCCCGGCTATGTGCTTTTGAACAACGATTGGATCCCCAACGGCGGCTTTCAGAATTTCGCCAGTTCGTTCCTGCCTGCCACGCATCAGGCCACGCTCGTCCGCGCAAAGGGGCTGCCGGTCGATAATATTGCTCCGGCCGATCCTGCCGCCGTGCAGCAAGCGAAGCTCGACTTTCTGCGCGAGCAAGATGGCGCCATCGCTGCAGCTCGCGGCGGTTCGGAAGCGATTGAATCGGCCATCCAAAATTATGAGATCGCGGCCCGCATGCAATCGCTCGTCCCGCAACTGTGCGACGTGAGCGGTGAGACGGCCGCCACATTGAAACTCTACGGCGTGGACCGCAGCATCAACTTCGATCAGTTCTATGCCCTGCAGTGCTTGCGCGCGCGGCGGCTGATCGAGTCGGGCGTGCGGTTTGTCGAGATCACTTGCCCGAACACGCACAGCAACAATTCGCCCTGGGATCAGCACGGTGAACTCAAGCTGCGGCATGCCGAGAACGCGCGGATCACCGATCAGCCTGTCGCTGCCCTTTTGACTGATCTCAAGCAGCGCGGTTTGTTGGAAGAGACGCTGGTCGTGTGGGCTGGCGAGATGGGACGCACCCCGCATAGCTCCGGAACGGACGGCCGAGATCATCACGTGAGTGGCTACAGCATTTGGATGGCGGGCGGCGGCTTGCGAGGCGGCCTGACCTTTGGCGCTACTGACGAGATGGGCATGAGCGCCATCGAAAACCGGGTCGATATCCACGACATTCATGCCACGATTCTCCATCAGTTGGGCCTCGATCATGAGCGGCTCACCTTCCGCTTCGGCGGGCGAGATATGCGGTTGACTGATGTTCATGGCCGGGTGCTCCGAGAACTCTTGAGTTGACTCATCATCGTCTCGCCAGCAGCGTTCATGCGCACGCCTTGCTTCTGATCGAATAAGAGTAAGGCCAATTGCTGCCGATCGGCCAATGAAAGTGCAGCGGGCAGTCCGACAGTGAGTAGCGCCGTCGCCCAAGCATCTGCTTCGAGAGCCGTAGGCGTTGACACCGCGCAGAGAGTAGTCGTGGTCACGACGGGGCGGCCGGTCTGCGGCGAAATCAGATGGTGTACGGTCGTCTCGCCAGCTAATTGTTTCTTGGCACGATACAACCCGCTGGTGGCAAGAGCCGCGTCTTTCAGCGTGAATGTTCGGAGAGTCGTGCTGGGGTTCCGCGGGTCTTCAATTCCCACCGTCCAACTGCCGCGCGCGAGCAGCTCGCCGCCGACGTCGATGAGATACTCGCTGACGCCTGCCTCATCGAGAACTTTCTTCGCGCGATCGGCAGCATATCCCTGCAGGAGGGAACCGAGGTCAATGCTCAGCTTGGGATGCAGCTTGCGGAGAGTATTCGCTTGCCGATCCACGACGAGTTTTTGCCAGCCGACCTGCTCGCGCAATTGGGTTAGCTCGGCTTCGGTAGGCGCGGCCCGTTCGCCAGTGGGACCATATCCCCAGGCATCCACGAGCGGCGCGACGGTGATGTCGTAGCGACCATTCGAGAGCCGGCTAATCTCAAGGGCGCGGGCGATTAGTCCCAGGAGTTCCGCGGGTTGCTCGGTCTCCAACGTGGTCTCGCTGGCATTGAACTGTGCGGTAGATGATTCTGCCCGCCAATGCGAGAGCGAGCTTTCAATCCGTTCGAGTTCCGTGGAGACTGCGGTTTGCAATGGCGCAACGCGATGATCGCCGCGGAGCTTCACCGACCAGGTCGTGCCAAAGGCTTTGCCGCCGATTTCCAAGACCTTGGCTTCGCTAACGGGCGGGGAGACGGGTGTTGCTGGGTGATACCTGGCCCAAAGTTTAGGACCAAACAGGCCAATGCCAACAATGAGCACGAGTCCGCCAGCCAGCAAATCGCGCCGCTGCACGCGGTCGTGACTGCCGCCGCTCTTGACCAGCCGCAGTAACTCACCAGTGGGGCAACCGTAGCGGCAGTAAGCGAAGGGCACGAACAGCGAGGCAATCAAGCCAGCGACGGCGATGATGGACGATACGACTGCCGCACCCTTCAGCACC
>JAYTUF010000431.1:0-6888 GCA_043744755.1 Anatilimnocola sp. | reverse complement strand
AGACGATCTTCGGCGCGCGGGCGATGCAAACGCCGGTCAGCAGCACCAAGAGCATGATGGGGCACTTGATCGCCGCGGCGGGAGTGACCGAAGCCATCGTTTGCCTGCTGGCGATCCGTGACGGCGTGTTGCCGCCGACCATCAACTACGAAAACCCCGATCCCGAGTGCGATCTCGATTACATCCCCAATGTGGCCCGCGAGGCCAAGTGCGACATCGCCATCAGCAACAGCTTCGGCTTCGGCGGGCAGAATATTTCTTTGGTCGTGGGGCGGTTCAAAGGTTAGTTGGAACGCTTATGTCCAAAACCATCTTCAAACGAATCATCGACAAAGAGATTCCCGCGAAGTTGCTCTACGAGGACGAACTCTGCATTGCCTTTCCCGACCTCAACCCGCAAGCGCCGACGCATGTGCTGGTGATTCCCAAGAAAGAGCTGCCAAACCTGGCTGCTGCGTTACAAGAGGATCAAGCCCTCCTCGGCCACTTGCTGCTAGTGATTCAAAAACTGGCCGGCCAATTGGGCCTGCAAAACGGCTACCGCGTCATCGCCAATTGCGGCCCCGATGGCGGGCAGAGCGTCGATCACTTGCACTTCCACCTCCTCGGCGGCCGACCACTGAAATGGCCGCCCGGTTGACGCATGCAAAAAGTCGTCAACCCGTTCTATGCTGCTCTCGTCGTCGTCGGCCTGGCGTTCGCAGTCACGACCTGCGCTTACACCGTAATGAGCTTTCGCCAGCTCGATCCGAACTCAGCCGATGAACCGGGCGTCAGCGCGCTCTTAGAACATCAGGGGGTCACGATTCTGGTTGTGGAGCTGGCACTATTGAGCGTGCTCACCGTTGCCGCTATCGGCACTGACGCCTACTGGACTCGCCGCGCGGGAAAGTAGCCACTATACCCGCGTTTGGGAGGGCGAGGCTCCTGCCGAGCCGCCGCGGCGAACAACCTTGATCTGCAGCTCACGGCTCCGCGGGAGCGTCGCCCTCCCAGGCGTATTGCCCTCGGGTTGACTTGCAAGCGCGCCTATCCCATCTTGGGTGAACTTTTCCCACAACGTTTCAAGGTCTCTCGCCCATGCCATCGCCCGCTGCTCGCATCACCGAACTTCGCAAAGAAATCCGCCGGCACGATGAGCTGTATTATGCCAAGGCCGAGCCGCAGATCACGGACTTGCAATACGACCAATTGCTGCAAGAGTTGCAGCGGCTCGAACTTGCCAATCCGGAGCTCGTCACCGCCGATAGTCCCACGCAAAAGCTGGGCGATCAGCCCGTTGAAGGCCTGACGCAGGTGGCCCATCGGGTACCGATGCTGTCGATCGAAAATTCTTACGACATTCCCACCGTTCGCAAGTTCGCCCTCAGCACGGCTGAAGCGCTCGATGGCGAACCGGTGGAATGGGTCGTTGAGTATAAAATCGACGGCGCCGCGATCGCGCTGACGTACGAAAAGGGGAAACTGGTCCGCGGCGCGACGCGCGGCAACGGCCAGGTGGGGGACGACATAACGCACAATGCGGCCGTCATTCTCGATGTGCCGCGGCGACTCAAGGGCCATCCGCCGCCGGTGCTGGAAATCCGCGGCGAAGTTTACATGACCAACAGCGATCTGGTCACGCTCAACGAACGGCAAGCCGAACAAGGTCTCGCTCCCTATGCCAACCCGCGGAACGTCGCCGCCGGCAGTATCCGGCTGCTGGATCCCCGCGAATGTGCCTCGCGGCGGCTGCGTTTCTTCGCCCATGGCGTTGGTTACTGCGAGGGATTGCAAGTCGAAGATCACATCGAGTTCTTAAAAGAACTGGCCGCTTATGGCCTCACACCCACGCCGCTTGTCCGGGCCTGCAAAGATGTCGATGAAGCTCTCGCCCATTGCGAGCACATGATCGAGCAGATGGACGAGCTCGATTTCGAAATCGATGGCCTGGTGCTGAAGGTCAATCATTACGATCAGCGCGAGCGGCTGGGGATGCGCAGCAAAAGTCCCCGCTGGGTGATCGCTTACAAGTTTGAAAAATACGAAGCCAAAACACGCGTCAACAAAATCAGCGTGCAAGTGGGCAAGACCGGCGCGATCACACCGGTTGCGGAACTGGAGCCGGTGCAATTAGCGGGCACGGTGGTTAGCCGCTCCAGCTTGCACAATGCGGACGAGATCAAGCGCAAGGACATTCGCGAAGGCGACATGGTAATTGTCGAGAAGGCCGGCAAGATCATTCCTCACATCGTGCGCGTGGAAAAGCACGAGCGCACGACGGAACTGCCGGAGTTCGCCTTTCCGACGCATTGCCCGGAATGCAAGACGGAGCTGATCAAGGACGAAGGGGGCGTTTATATTCGGTGTCCCAGTCCGTCCTGCCCCGCGAAGCTGCAAGAGCGGATTCGCTTCTTCGCTTCCCGCGATGCGATGGATATCGAAGGCCTCGGCGATAAGCTGGTCGAGCAACTGGTCGAAAGCGGGCTCGTTACCACGTATGGCGACCTGTATCGTTTGACCGCCGAACCGCTCTTGAAGTTAGAGCGGATGGGCAAGAAATCAGCCGAGAAGTTGCTGGCCGGAATCGAAGCCAGCAAGGACCGCGGCCTAGCGCGATTGCTAAGTGCGCTATCCATTCGTCACGTGGGCCAGCGGAGCGGCCGCTTGCTCGCCGAAAATTTCGGCAGCATCGAAGCCTTGCAAGCCGCGACGGAAGAAACGCTTTCCGAAGTCAACGAAATCGGTCCTGCCATTGCCGCCAGTGTGTACGAGTACCTGCACAGCGAGTATGGCGCGGCTACGATGGCCGATCTCAAGCAACTGGGCCTGCGACTCGAAGAGGAAATCAAAACAGTCGCGGCCGCAGCGACCGGCGTACTCACCGGCAAGACCCTCGTCGTCACTGGCACGCTGACCAAATACAAACGGAACGAAATCGAAGACCTGATCACGCAGCACGGCGGCCGGGCAGCGGGGAGTGTTTCGAGCAAAACCGATTATCTCGTCGCCGGCGAGGATGCCGGTAGCAAGTTGGAGAAGGCGACGAAGCTGGGAGTGCAGGTGATCACGGAGGAGGAGTTTGAAGCGCTGATTGGTGCTGGCTAGTGAAGAATGAACTTGACTCATTCTGGCAGGGTTATTCGGTGCGCGAGTAGAATGCAGGATATGAAAGAGAGCCGTCGATTCCCTGGGATAGTGATCGCTATTTCCGTTTTTACGGTCTTCTTCCTGATAATCCTGTAAGTCCTCTCAGCCGGCCCAGCACTCTGGCTCGTCCGGCACGGCTATCTGGACTTTGACACTGCCGAGCCATTCTATAGTCCACTTTCATGGGCGGCAAAGATATGCGGGCCGCTACGGCGTTTCCTGGAGTGGTATCAACGACAATTCGTCTGACCATTTGTTTCGATACTACAGAAGCACGACACGTCGCAAACGGAGGTGAAAATGAAGGTAGTTCGCGCGATTTGGAAAGGCGGCAAGGTCGTGCTTCTCGGAAAACCCGATTGGCCCGAAGGAACGGAACTGATGGTGGAAGTTGACCCGCCCGGTCTGCGCTTCATGACCGAGGATGAACAGGGCGATGACCCGGAATCGATTCGGCGGTGGATCGAGGAAGTAAACGCGCTGCCCGCACCCGATGTTCCCAATCCTTTTGATGATCCGGAATGGATCGCGTGGGAAGCGAAAGTGGCTCAATATAATTTTGAGGCGGTGCGCAAGCAATTTTTGGAAGAACAGCCATAGGCAACCAATTGCAAATTCGCCGCAGGACGAGTCCTTAACTGGTTGTCACGGTTGACGTCGACTTCTCCCTCACTTCGCCACCAACCGCAATCTGTTTGCATCCGGCCTTTTCACTCCCTATGCTAATTGACGTTGCACTCTGGTCAGGGGCCCAATGTGATTCACGTGGTCGTCAGCGGCTAAGTGAAATCGCACTGGCCAGTTTGCAATCACTCTTCTCGGAACAGGAAAGGGAGGCACCGATGAACGCATTCGCGTGGCGGTTGCGGAGGTCTGCGAGGATCTTATCTTCTGTGGCAGCGGTTTGGTCGCTGCTCGTCATTAACCACGTTAGCTATCGTGTTGTTGGCCTGATCGGGTTGTTAATGGTGCCGGCGTCGCTGCTCAGTGCGACGCCGGAGCCTGCTCCCGCTGAACAGAGCAAGGAAGGTCGCGAGGCAGTTCGCGAAGCGCTGCAGCGGGAAGTATATGGCCTGGCCGCCGACCGCGAGCAGTTGCTGCTCAGGGCAGTCGAGGCTGAACCCAAGGCAGCGCTGCCGCGTTGGTATCTGGGCCAGGTTCAGTCCGCGGACGGGAAGTGGCAATCCATCGGCAAGCTGCCGAGTGCGCGCGAAGGGCAACTTTGGCGCGAGTATCGCGACCTCCGCGATACGAAACTGGACGACGCCGCCGGGAACCTCGCGCTCGCCGAGTGGTGTGCGCGCAAAGAGTTGAAGCAGCAGGAACGAGCCCATCTGCTCCGTTCGCTGTCCTTGAACCCCAATCAAGCGGAGGTCCGCCAGCGGTTGGGCCTCGTCCGCGTAGGCGATCAATGGCTTGAACCAACGATCTTAGCCCGCGTGCAGCAACGGCAAGCCGCTGCCCGGGCTGCTAACAATCATTGGGTGCCGATCGTCACCAAATTAGCACCGCAGGTTTCCTCTCCCAATATCGCCAAGCGCACTGCCGCCGTAGATCAGGTCCTGGCCATCGCCGATGCCGGAGCTTTGCCAGCCCTGCAAGCCATCTTGGCCCCGCGCGGCGAAGAGCAGCAACTGCTGGTGCTGCAAGTTTGTGCGAATCTTGCCGATCCATCGGCCACGGATTTGATTGCCCGCCACGCTGTGGTTTCGCCTTCGCTCAAGATTCGTCAGACGGCCGCCGAGATGCTTAAGACTCGCGACCAGGCCGCCTATGTGCCGCTGCTGATCTCGGCCATGTACTCTCCCGTCGTCGCTCGCGCCGAGGCGATTTCATTGCCGGACGGCGCGATTGGTTTACGTCAGGGCTTCTGGCGGGAGGGAGCGGACCAGCAAGAACTGCTGATAACAGATACCAGAATAGAGCCAGTGGAGAGCATTGCCGCATGGCGTTTGGGACAGACAGACCTTGTGGAACGGCGCGATCGGGCTCTGCTCGCCGCAATCCGGACGGCTGCTCAAGCCGAGCAAGCCGTGGCGGAACAGAATCGCCTGACGGCGCTGCGGAATGATCGGGTGGCCTGGGCCTTGACGATCGCCACCGGAGAACTGCTCCCCGCCCAACCCGATGCCTGGTGGAAATGGTGGACTGATCTGAACGAGATTTCACTGCCAGATGGCAAGAGTCTGTTGACGGCCTACCGATCAAATCGGCTGCAAGTGACCAATCCCCTCGAAGTTGCTAGGCACGAATGTTTCGTCGCCGGAACGCCCGTCACGACCGATCAAGGGCCAATCGCGATTGAGCGAATCCGGATCGGAGACCTCGTCTTGGCGCGTGACGTAGATAGCGGTGAACTGGCTTACAAGCCGGTGCTGAGGACGACCCTCCGCCCCCAGCGACAATTGGTGCGACTGACCGTGGGCCGCGAAGTTTTTGAATCCACGGGCGGTCATCTCTTCTGGGTTTCTGGCGAGGGTTGGGTCCGAGCCCGCGATTTGCGCCCGGGCTGCGTGTTGCACACGGCGGCTGGTCCCGTCCGTGTGATGGAAGCTGCGGAAGGCCCGGTGGCCCCGACCTATAACCTGATCGTGGCCGATTTCAACACGTATTTTGTCGGTGAGCAGAAGCTGCTCTCGCACGATGTCACCGCGCAGCAGCCCACGCGGGCCATCGTGCCGGGCTTGCTGGCCGATTAGTGGGCAAGATTCGTGGATTGCGGAAGGGATTCTGTTCGGATGGCCAGTGCAGTGGTTCAGGATGACAAGGTGACGACGACGAAAGCGGTGTCTGCGTCGCCGGCAGCTGGCGTGCAGCGCGAGAGTTACTGGGAACTCTCGCGGCGGCCGCTGATGTCACTGGTGTTTATTGCGCCAATCATGATGGCGTATGAACTGGGCGTGTTGACGCTGGAGCCGGATGCGCCGCGAAATGCGGCCGATGTTTGGGGGCGGCAATTTTTGCGAACCTTGGGCTTCGGGCAATACTTCTTACTGCCGCTGCTAATCTGCGGCGTGCTCTTGGGCTGGCATCATGTGCGGCGCGAGGCGTGGACCGTGCGCCGCCGCGTGATCGGCATCATGTGGCTGGAATCGCTGCTGCTGGGCGTCGCCTTGCTGGCCCTTGCGCAAGCGATGGGCGGTTGGTTTGCACCGGCCGCGTCGTTAGAAGCGGCTTCTGTATCCAACGCCGATGTTCGCTCGATGTGGTCGCGACTGATCGGCTACTTGGGCGCTGGTCTCTACGAAGAGCTGCTCTTCCGCTTGCTGCTCCTTTCCGGTATCGCGCTAGCGGCGAAACGCGCGGGGCTGAATCGACGCGGCAGCTTGCTCACCGCGGTTATCGTTTCGAGTTTGTTGTTCGCCGCGGTGCATTATCGCTTCGAGCTATCGCTTTTCGGCTGGTCGCTGGGTCCGCAATATGGCGATGCCTTTACCTGGTATAGCTGCGCGTTTCGCGTGGCGGCGGGAATGTTTTTCGGTTGCCTGTTTGTCCTCCGCGGGTTTGGAATTGTCGTCGGCGCGCATGCGCTGTACGACATTCTGGTCTTGATCGTCGGCTGAATTCCTGCGCGCTGTGACTCGCGTGGGCCCAAGTGAAAGTAGCGAATGAAGGACTGTCAAGAGACATTTCGCGATTGCCATTTTCAGTTTAGAAAGTGGCTTTGTGGGGCCGTGGACTCGAACGTATAATGCGACTCATTGAGGCCTGCACCGGGCCGCGATTCAAGATAGTAGGAAACGCACACCGTGCTCTCCG
>JAYTUF010000430.1:0-6893 GCA_043744755.1 Anatilimnocola sp. | reverse complement strand
TTAGACCGCTTCATGTCCGAGCCTCGCGAATCGAGCTCGCCGGCTGATCTGCCGGCGATTGCCACGCAAAGCATCGATACCCGGCCCAAGCGCACCCGCCGTGGGCAGTGGCTGCGGATAGTGTTGGTCGTGGCGTTCATCGCGCTCGGCATTGCCGCGATACGTCCCTGGGACTATTGGGGCGATCTGTTTTCGGGCAGGCGGATGGCGCGGCGAACCGAAGTGATCGTTCATACGGTGCCGGCTCCGCTCAATGAAGAGCCGCCAGCCACGACTCAATCCAAGGGTTTAGAGAAGACTCGCATCATTCGAGTCTCTGCCCCGCTGGCCAAACTGCGCGACAGCATCGCGCTCGTCGAAGCCGAGGGACCGGCCGGGCGCGAGGTGCTGGGGAGTGCCTTTGTCATTTCGGCCGATGGCCAGTTGGTCACTTGCCTGCATGTTGCCAGTCGCACGACGAAGGCGGTGGTGCGGTTTCGCGATGGGAGCGTGTTCGATGTCGCCGGTTATGCCGCCATCGATACGCAGGCTGACCTCGCCTTGTTGCAACTGCAAGAACCGCCGTCCTCCTTGGTCCCTGTTCGGTTGGCGGTCAGAGCGCCCGAACAACTCACGCCGGTGATCGCCTGGGGTCATCCGCAGGGAATCGAATTTTCTCCCTTCGATGGCAAAGTCAGCCGGCTGGTGCAGACGAGCGAACTCCCCGCCGGCCTGCAACGTTTTGTCCGTGAGTTGACGGGCAGCGACGGCGATCAAGCTTGGATTCAGCACACGGCCCGGCTCTCCGAAGGGAACAGTGGCGGACCACTCGCGAACGAACAGGGCGAAGTGATTGGCATCAACACCTGGGTCGATCGCCAGACCGACTTCAGCTACGCGCTTCCCGTGCAGGCAATCCAAGCCCTACAGGCGAATCGCTTCGCCGAAGTGCAACCGCTCGAGCGCTTCGCGCAGGCCGACGCTCGCGTGCGTGATGCCACCTGGCAAACGTCGGCCAAGCGCCTGCGACAGTTGGCTGACGAAGCCCGAGCCCTGAAGTGGCAAGTGCAGGAATGGTCGGACTATGCCCGGCTGCAACATCTGGCTTGGGGCGTGACGCTGGCCAATGCGCCGGAACATTTCACGACCAAAACCGCACTCGGCGATCGGCTTGATGATCTGGTTAAAGAAGCCGACCGCGTTTCTGCCCAGTTGCATCAGCACCGTTGGAACGACGGCGGGCAAATCATCGTGCTCAATGAATTCGCCGAGAAGGAAGTCACTCGCCCCGGTGCCGGCGTGGTCTTCTTTGGCACCGTGCAACGCGTGGTCGAAGGCCGCCAGCAAGAGCGGGCCCTGCTTGTGCAACTCGCCGGCTTTGAACAGATGCTGCTCGTGCCGTTAGCCGGGCAGCTCACCGGCCCCGAAGCCGGCGCCCAGTGCCTGTTCGTCGGCGTGAACGACCGCGGCCGCACCGTCCGCTACGGCGACAACCCGCTGCAACCCACCATCGCCAGCGTGATCATCGCCCCGGTCATCGTGCCCCTGGCGAGCGGCAGGCCGTAAGGCCACCGGGCCTCTCAGCGCAGCCAATTTCCATCCCGTTTGGTGACAAACCCCCGTAGTTTTTCAACGCCAGCGCCCCGGAAACCCAGCAATGGCGCTAGGTAGCGGTGAAAAACTCCCCCACTTTTTCAACTCGTTCCTTTTCCATTCCGTTTAAACCATTGCTTGCCCTCAAATCAATCTTGAGAGGAGCGCGGGATGCGTATGAACGACAAGGTTAGTACCCGCGCAAGTATAATCTCGTAGGATGGGCACTCTTGCCCGTCGCCGGTTTTGGGGACGGGCAAGAGTGCCAGTTTACAAGTCAGGGTGTTAAGGAGTCGATCATGCAAACGACCATGGCGCTGGAAGACATCAAGCTGACGTTGCCCGAATTGTTCGCCAGCCTGACGCCCGGTGATGAAGTGATTCTGACCCGCAATCAGCAGCCGGTGGGCAAGCTGGTGAGCGAAGCGCCGGAGTCAGCGCCGAAGCAGCGGCCCGGGCCAGGACTGTGCAAGGGGATGATTACTTTCATCGCCGACGACTTTGATGCGCCACTTGACTGCATGCGGGAGTACATGGAGTGAAACTGCTTTTGGACACCCTTGCGTTTCTGTGGCTTGCCGATGGAAGTCTGCAGATGAGCGCCGCCGCCACGGCATTGATCGTCGATCCGGCGAACGAATTGTTCTTGAGCATGGCTTCGGTATGGGAGATTGCCATCAAAGTCGGGGTGGGAAAACTCACGATTTCTACCGCTTACAGCACATTCATGTCCCGGGCAATCACCGGCTATAGGATCGCTGTGCTGCCGGTGACATTGGCTGACTGTACGGCTTACGAACAGTTGCCATTCCCCGACAAGCAGCACCGCGACCCGTTCGACCGGATGATTATCATCCACGCCTTGCGGGACGGGTTAGCCATCGTCGGCGTCGATGCGGCGTTTGATGCCTACGGCGTGACGCGGTTTTGGTGAGCAGCGCTGCCGATTGAGCGCGTGAAATACCATTTTCAAAATCCGCTGTAACAACTGGCCCGTGTTCGCGCTTTGCCTAATGGGTTGCTAGCCGAACCCATCCCTCCCCGCTCGCCGAATCCATCCCGCCCATTCGCCCAGCCATCCCTTGGCTGCGGCATCTTGTGTCCGCTGTCACCCCTTTTGAGGAGGATTGAATCATGTCAGGCCCCGCTATTGTCACCCTTGTAGAAACCGCGATCAGTGTCGCGACCGGCCCAGCGTCGTCGGTCGTCAATTTGGCGTTTATGTCGGCCGCAGAACGCGCGCCGATCCTGCGCGCGATGTACGCCTCGAATTTTTTTAAGCAGCTTCCTGCCAACACCGCGCAGTGGCTGCAAAGAATCAAGGTTTTGAGAATGGACAGCCCGCGGTGGCTGGCCAGGTACGGGGCCATGATGCCGAAGGATGTCGCCTTTCACAGCGCCATGGGGAAGTTGGCAGCCGAGGAAGCAGCCGTGACCCATGCGGCCCGCATGGCCGCAGCCAATGCCGCCGCCTCGGCAGCGGAAGGAACGCTGGTCGCGGGCGTGGGAACGACGGTCGCTGCGGTCGTGATCCCGGTGGTCGCGATGGTCGCGGTGCAGGTGGCCCTCGGCGCTCCCTACTATCAGGCCCGCGAACAGGCCAGGAAAGAAGAGTTTGCCATTGGATTTGCCCGTGGGTTTATCACGGGGCTGTTGAAATGGGAATTGCGGTTCACGATCGATCGCTTTTGGGACAATGCCGTGGGCCGGAATGGCTTCGATGATGACATGCCCCGCATCCGAGCCAAAGCCCACAACGAAGGACTGCTCGCGGGGCGCGTAGCCGGCCTGGCAAAAAACGACAATGAAAAAAAAGCGTACCTGAGTGGGCTCAAGATGCTGACCAGCGCTTCCACCGACGGTTGGACGTCTCGCTCTGACAATTGGAATGAACGGATGCGGGCTCGCCGCGTTCAAATTGACTATGTGATCGACCTGTCCGCCGCGGCGCGAAAGCAGGGCATCGTCGCCGCCGAGTAGCAAATCCCGCACAACATGACCTGGTGGCCGGCCGCGCGCGATTGGAATTGGTCCCTCGGTGCCTGGTTCAAAGGGGGTCCTTCACTTCTGCCGCTCGAACCCATACCCTTGGGAGTGACTTGTAGGCTGACCCATACCCTTGGGAGTGACTTGTAGGCTGAATCGTCACTCGCGGTGTGTCATAATGGAACGCGAGTTCGCCGCTCGGCCGTGTTATCGCTGACGCGAAAACACAGCCACCCCGCCGAGAAGGTTGCCGGCGAGCGGAAGTTGACGGAAGAAGAGACGGGGGATTTGGTGGAGTATTTGAAGGCGTTGTGAGCTTCAAATACGATTGATTCGGAGAGATATCTGCAATGGGCGAAAATCTCGATCTAGTGTGTCAGGCCGAAATACATTTTCATCAACAGGAGGAACTTTCCGTCTTCTTGGAATCCAATTGCTTTGGCCCACACGAAAAAGCAGCGCAGATTGGTTTGTTTTCCATGTTCGCACTGAGGACGATGGGGAATTTCGGTATTTCCCAACCAGGTGACCACATCGGGAGTTTTCTCGCCAATGGAGGGGAAATCGTGCCGGCGCTCGCGGCCGGCAAGGCAACGGGCGGGTTTCGCCTTGTCAGCTATCCGGGTTACGTCGGACGAAAGCAATTTGTCGTGAATTTTCGATGGAGGGATCAATCCTCGGAGGACAGCATCAATACAAAGGGGTTCGGCTGGTTCGCAACAGGTATGGGGTACTACGGCCCAATTGCCGTTTTTGGTTTGTTGCGGTATCTCGCCGTAAAAGAGCGAGAGGATGAGTGCTTCATCAAAAATCTCGCTGCTGCCGCAACCGCATGTGGCAATGCCCAGATGCGGCGAAAGATCGAATTGTCAAGTCTGGGCGTCTTGGGGAGAAGTATCATTCGCAATTCATGCGCGGACTATCTCAATGCGGAATCCAAAGATTCACCCGGAGAAGGCAAGGAATACCGTGTGGGTGATCAACCACGTCGTGTTGACCTTAGCACAATTGAAACTCCCGAGGTCCGCCGCGCCGCAGAGCAACTAAATCGGAGGTTAGAAAGGGATGAAATTCGTTTGCATCGAGCAACGGAAGTCTTCAATGAGTTCTTTACGCTTCGGCATCGACAACAACTCTTAATCGCTGAGAGTATCATAGGGTGGACCTGGGCATTACTGGCTGAGCATCCGCGCCGATTGGAATGCGAATTGTTTGTTGATTCAATTATGGATTTCTTCTATGCATTCACTTTTGATGCCGAGAGAGTATTGTCTGAAGCTGAGCAACGCCAACTTTTCGTCGGCGCAAATGCAATTCGAAACTCGCTGACCGATACTTTTAATGTCATCGTAGCCGAGTCTTTTCCCATCGCGATGGGAAAGACAGAGGGCAGCGTTGAGAAAAGTTGCGCGGACGAACTTGATTTATTCCGACTTTATGCTCATGTCGCTAGGGTGGATATGCTGCGTGACCTTGCGTGTTATTGCATGATCCTGTGTCCCGAGCTCGAGGGCCGACATTTAGGAGTTCAGGGCTCGGAGCAACGAGCGAAAGAACTCGTCGTTAATATCTCCAGATGCGCTATAGTCGCACATGAAACCATTCAGGAACTGCTGAAGTCCGGTGAGTTAATCATTGAAGATGGTTCCATCTTCGATCCAAGCGAAACCGATGATGACTGATATAAGTGCAACGCGTGAGATTATGGTAGAGTTGTCGGACGAAATTGTCGATTGATTTGTGATTACGGCGGCGAGGGTAAGGGGCGGTGGTTTCAAATGGGTTATCGTAACGAACTTTTTCGACGGTTGAAAACGGATGGCATTTGGGAAGCGCTCAGCACTGAAGACGGCGCCAAATTAGAGTCAATGACCGACGACCAAGCGCGCGATATCTTAGTGAAAATGGATGAAGTCGAGATGAACGATCCGGAGATTGTTGGACGTCTCGCAATGATGGAGACATTTGAACTGATCTCCGCATTTCGTGGAATGTTGTTCTCTGTCCATTCCGACCGCGCGGGTAAACTAACCGACGCAGGTATTCACTTGGCTGATTTCTTTGAGAGTTTGGAAGCGTCGGGGATTGCGCCTGCCGAAATTGTTAATGAATTAAGTAAGCTTAATCTCACGATGGTCGCCGCACTAAAAGTTCTGCGTCGAGGCCCAAAGAGGGAGTGACAACCACAGGCAGTGTAGGCAATGCCCATTTTCGGCGTGCCACGCCTGTGCCAGCCCGGCGGGTGGCACTGGCTAGGAGTCGCGCCGAAAGAGTCACTGGGCCTATCGACTCCGCCGCGGCGGGGTGGCTGTGTTTTCGCGATAGCGATAACACGGCCGGGCCGCGAACTGATATTCCATTATGACAGATCGTGAGTCGAGTAGGGCAGGCTCCCGCCTGTCGAAACAAGATCGGCGGGTGGCACTGGCTAGGAGTCGCGCCGAAAGAGTCACTGGGCTTATCGACTCCGCCGCGACGACTGCCAGTGCTGAGCAGCAGCCCACCTTAGCACTGGCAGTCAGACTCGGTCATGGTTTTCAAGCATGGAAAGTCGCTCGCTCGTCTTCCTAGCCAGTGCCACCCAAACTCTTCCGACAAATGACGCCCAACCTCAAGTGGATCGCCTGCTAACCTCTGGCGGATCGATTCTGCCGCTTGGATCACCGCGGACGCCGGGCGAACCGCTCCCGCAATCCGTACCAATTCAGCCGCTGCTTCTAGCGAAAACACGACTTCGTAGGTCACTCACCAATCTCCTGCCGGAGCTTCGTCCTGACCTGGTCCCAGGACAGTGTTTCACCACCGCAGCTGGCTCGTTGCTTCGCTCGTGCAATTTCGGCTACGGTCGGTGCGCGGCGAACCACTGCGACAGTCTGGCCCTTCGAGTCGACCAACTCGATCAGGCCGTCAACTCGGCGGATCTGCTCTGCAGTCTGATGGTCAATTTCTACCTTGGTCATCGGTTAATCCTCTCTTTCTCCCAGATTATAACATGGCGCGCACAGAGCCGGCGGGGTGGCTGTGTTTTCGCGATAGTGATAACACGGCCGGGCCGCGAACCGATGTTCCATGATGACAGATCGTGAGTGACGATTCAGCCAGCTAGCCATTCCCAAGGAATGGGATCGAGCAACAGAGGTGACGAACCACCCTCGAACCAGGCAGCGCTGGACCATTTCCAATCGCGAGCAGACGCCACCAGGCCGTGTCGAACGGGATTGAGGTGCAGGTAATCGGGCTCTTCCGGATTGAGCGTACTTTTTCGTAACTCGTTGCCGTTAATGAGGATGCCGTTTTGGGATTTTGGAGGCATGGCTCCGGTGTCCAAGGGGATA
>JAYTUF010000429.1:0-6893 GCA_043744755.1 Anatilimnocola sp. | reverse complement strand
GGAACTGGATGAACGCCAACATGTTGTGCTGAATCGGCAAGGCATGTCGGTAACTAGCGACTGGCGCCTGCTAAGACCGCATCTGATTCCAAGACGATTCAAGAGCATTGTTAGCGGTGCGTCTGGTCCGAACTCCTTGGCGGTTTATCAAAGTGGCGAAGGAGAGTTTGTTGACTGCTCATTTGCCGGATTACTACTTTTGCATCTTAAGCCAGGCAGCCGAAATCACGCCAACGTAGCTCCTGCAGTAGATATGCACATTGACGCATTTCTACATGAGCTGGCTGATACTCGTTCCAATTGGATTGAAGACGTAGCCTCATGATTGCTCCTAGCTATTTTCGGAATCCGGAATTTTGTGAATATGTGCGCCTGTTAGTTCGACTGCACGAGTTCATTTCAGAGAATACGGACGAGACTACCCATGCGGAATTACTGAGGGAGAGAATGGACCTGTGTAGCGAAAACCTTTCTGACGACGAAGTTCGAATTCTGTCCGGCATCGCTGGCGATGTTTACTCGCTGCACGAACAGTACAAGTTAGACCCGACGCGTCAGCAGCAAATGCAAGAGCAGAAAATGCGGGCTGTAAAACTCATACAGGCCGGTGATTTCAATGAGGCTTTGGCAATTCTTCGAGATATTCGCTTCGCAATTTTGCCTCATGATCTTGCCTACCTTCGCGGGCGAGTGTTTTCAGAGGCGGGAATGCATGACGTCGCCTGGCGTTTTTTTCAACGAGCTTCGCAGTTGAACCCGCAAAACGCCAATCTCAAGTTTACCGAACTCGAGACCCTCAATCGTTTTGATTCGCAGGCTGCGATGGTGGCAGCTAACATGATCGTTAATACGGAGGCTAATCATGCAGCCACGGTTCGCCTCAAGGCAGCTCAAATTCTTTTGAATTTGACCGGGAGCAAGGATTCAATTTACGCCAGAAATGAACTGATCCCGCTACTTGAACGCGTCATCGTGGACCTTGAGTCGGGTTCAAGCGGTCTGGAACAACTGCCTATGGCATATGCGTTGCGCGGATTTTGCAACCAGGATTTGGGTAGGGCATTAGAGGCACATGGTGATTTCAGCCGAGCCATAGTGCTCGATAATAAAAATGATGGTCTGTATATTGCGAGGGGAATACTATTATATGGCATAGACACCGTAAGTTCTGTAGCGGACTTTCTCGGCGCGATCAAGCTCGGCTCGAAGATTGCTTACCCATATTTGTTTATGGCCCACTACTATCTGCGATTGCGGCGTTATGAGGCGTGTCTTGCAATGTGCAACCTGGCAATTGAAATCGGCATTTCTGACAAGTCCCAAGCGAATTGCTATGAGTGGATCGCAATTTGCAAGGCGATGCAAGGTAGTCCTGCCGATCTCGTGCGAGAGCTTTTTGGGAAGGCTCTTGCTCTTGCGCCAGACAATGAACGGATTCGGAGAAATACGGTTGTTTTTGAACATTCGGTGAGCTCGAGTCCTATCGCGCCTAATTGGGAAACCGACTCCGAATCTGACCTGCAGTTTTTTGGACGAACCGAGTTTCGCCTTGCAGCCTAGCGGATTCAGTGAAGGATCGAGTGAGTTGACCATCCCATTGCGTCCGTGAGGAATATCTGATGACCCGTTTTATTTCTCGCCGCCAACTCCTCCGCGTCGGCGGCGCTGGCCTCCTCGGCCTCAATCTGCCGGGCCTGTTGCGCGCCGAGAAGACCGCCCCAATCAAAGCCCGCGCCAAGTCGGTCATCTTTTTGTTTCAGTGGGGCGGGCCCAGTCATATCGATATGTTCGACCGGAAGCCGAATGCGCCGGAGGAATATCGGGGGCCGCTGGCGGGGATTTCGACCAGTTTGCCGGGGCTGGAGACTTGCGAGCACTTGCCCGAGACGGCCAAGCGGATGCATCATTTTTCGATCATTCGCACGCTCACGCACAAGATGAAGAATCACAACTCGGCCGGCTACTATGCCCTCTCCGGCCATGAGCCGCCCAGCGACGACCAGCGGCTGCGGGATTCGCTCGATCTGTATCCCGCGTATGGGAGCGTCGTCGATAAGCTGTCGCCGGGCCGCAGTCAGATGCCGACGTTTGTCGCCTATCCGCATGTGATTCGCGATGGCAGCATCACGCCCGGTCAGCACGCCAGCTTTCTCGGCAAGGCCCATGACCCGCTGCTGTTCACCGACGATCCCAACTCGGCCAACTTCAAGCTGCCGGAGTTGAGCCTGCCGGAAGGGCTGTCTCTGGACCGGTTGCATCGCCGCCGGGAGATGCAAAAGCTGGTCGATAAGCAGGCCAAGCTGTTGGATCATTCAGCCGAGGTCCGCGGCTTCGACGAATATTACGACCGGGCCATCAACATGTTGACCAGCGACCGCGTGCGGCAGGCGTTCGATCTATCGGCCGAGCCGAAAGAGGTTCGCGACCGCTATGGCCGCACCACCTATGGCCAAGGCTGCCTGCTCGCGCGGCGGCTGGTCGAGGCGGGAACGAAGTTCGTCACGGTCTATTTCTCGAACAGCATCGGCGGGCGGAGCACGACCGAAGGGGGCTGGGATACGCACGGCTTCGACGGCACGCGGATGTATCCGATCGTGAAGGATTATCATTTCCCGATCACCGAGCAGACGCTCCCCACGCTGATGGACGATCTGGAACAGCGGGGCATGCTCGACGACACGCTCGTGGTCTGGATGGGCGAGTTCGGCCGCACGCCGAAGATCAACGCTAGCGCCAGCCGCGATCACTGGCCCGGCTGCTACAGCGTGCTGCTGGCCGGGGCCGGCGTGAAGAAAGGGTTTATCTATGGCAAGAGCGACGACAAGGGCCAGTTCCCCGACGAACACCCGGTCAAGCCCGAAGACCTGGCGGCGACGATTTATTACCTGCTGGGCATCGACCCGAACAGCGAAATCCGCGACCGCAACAATCGGCCGTTGTTTATCGGCGGCAAGCCGGTGCTGGAAGTTATCGCTTAACGAAAGCCTGCCCGATGTCGTCGAAAATGATGCTTTTGATCGGCGCGATCCTGGGCGCGATTAGCGTGACCTTTGGCGCGTTCGGTGCGCACCTCCTGCCCGATTTCCTCAAAGCTCAATCGTTAGCCGAAGAAGTATTCGCGCGGCGGATGGATAACTGGGACGTCGCCAGCCAGTATTTGATGTATCACGCATTAGCCGTCGTCGCCTGCGGGCTGCTCGCTCACGTGCGGCCTTGTCTCGCCCTCTCGATCGCGGCCTGGTTCTTCATTGTGGGCGCGGCCATCTTCAGCGGGATGCTCTATGCGCTGGTGCTCTCCGGCGTGGGTGCGCTGGGGGCCATCGTACCCCTCGGCGGCCTGCTGATGATCTTCGGCTGGATCGCGCTGGCGTATGCGGGCGGCGGGTATTGTTCGCGGGAATGCAAAGTTGAGTTTCCGAAAACTTGAATCTCGCGGCAGGCTGCGGTAGGTTAACTCGCGGTCATGTTTTTCCTTCCTACGTTTCCCTCCTGGAGAATTCTCATGAAATCGCTGCTTTGCTTAGGATTGGGCTTACTACTCGCAATGGGAGTCGGACATTTGAATGCCGCGGAACCGCTTAAGGCCGGCGATGCCGCGCCGGATTTTGAACTGAAGGCCAGTGACGGCAAGACTTACAAGCTGTCTGAACTGCAGAAGACGAACAAGGCGATTGTCGTGGCCTGGTTCCCGCGGGCCTTCACCGGCGGCTGCACCAAAGAGTGCAAGAGCATGAAAGAGAACAGCGCTTCGCTGAAGGGGCTCGATGCCGCCTACTTCACCGCGAGCACCGATGACGTCGAGAAGAACACCAAGTTCGCCGAATCGCTCGCGCTCGATTATCCGATTCTGAGCGATCCCGACGGCAAGGTCGCCAAGGCCTACGGCATTCTGAATGCCGCCGGCACCGCCGCTGGCCGCGTGACGTTCTACATCGGCGCCGACGGCAAGTTGCTGCACGTTGACAAGGCCGTGAAGACCGATTCGCACGGGGCCGACATCGCCGCGAAGCTTAAGGAATTGGGCGTGGGGGCGAAGAAGTCGTAATTAGTAGGCCGGAACCAGCGTACTCGCGCAGTTCCGGCAGATTTGCAAAGGAACGTCAATTCGCTCAACGTGCCGGAACTGCGGAGTACCTTGTTCCGGCCTACTAGTCTAATCGCGTCACAAGTGACGCGGCGAAATTATGACTTGAAAAGTTCCAGGCCCGCGATGCGATTGGCGATCGCGGGGGCAACCGGCCATTGGAGCCAGTTGGTCAGCAGCGAGGCATAGACGGCGCGGAAGTCGGTGTGGAACTTGAGATCGCCGTCGTCCAGATCGGCCAGGTTGGGATGCTTGCCGATCAAGCCGGCTTTCACTTTGGTGCCCATCACGAACAGCGGGGCGGCGGCGCCGTGGTCGGTGCCCCGGCTGCTGTTCTCTTGCACGCGGCGGCCGAATTCGCTGAAGACCAGCGAGGCGACCCGGTCCAGATGGCCATGCAATTGCAGGTCTTCCGCAAAGGCGGCGAGGGCATCGCCTAACTGTTGCAACAACCCCGAGTGAGCGGCGGCCTGATCGGAGTGGGTGTCAAAGCCATCGAGCGTGACATAGTAGACGCGGTTGCCCAGGCCCGCATCAATGAGCTGCGCGACTTGCTTCAACTTGCCCGCGAGTTGGGTCGTGGGATATTTTACCGACGTTGCATAGCTCTTGGCTGACTGCTCCAAATGATGCGACAGCTTAAGTGCTGCGGTCGAACGAGTCGCGACGAACTTGAGCAGGTCGTTATCGGGCGCCCGCGCGGCGGCGACGGCATTTTCAATCGTCTGTCGGCGGGCTTCGCTCTTGCCGGTATCGAGTTTGAATTGATCCAGCGAAGTGATCGACGGCGTGGGAACATCGCGGGCGGCCAAAGCCAGGGGTTGTTCTTCGCCGCCGAGATGCAGCGCGGGGGACGCTTGCTGATTCGGAGTTTCGAGCTTCAGTTGATCGAACGTCCGCCCCAGCCAGCCGTTGGTTCGGTCACCAAGCTTGAGGTTGGCGGTGTGCCAGATATCCATCGATTCGAAGTGCGAACGATTGGGGTTAGGATATCCCACGCCTTGCACGATGGCCAGCCGATTCGCTTCCCACAGTTGGCCGAAGCCCGCGAGTGAACTGTGCAAACCCAGATCATCCTTCAGCTTGATGACCGTGCTCGCATCCTGCACCAGGCTGGGCCGGCCTTTGCGATACAGGTCATCCTTGTAAGGAATGACGGTGTTCAGCCCATCGTTGCCACCGCTGAGCTGCACGACGACGAGGATCGTGTCGCCCTTCTGCTCGGCGCCAGCGGCTGCGGACTCCGCGAGGAAGAGAGGCGTGTTCGATGCCAGCGAAATAAGACCCGCGGTGGCAGCCGAGGCGGATACATCAGCGAGGAAGCGGCGGCGTGTATAATTGTTCATGATTTATTTCCGAGTCATTAGGCCAGTTGATATTCGGGCAACGTACAGAGCGTATGCAGTGCTTGCTGCACGGCGGCTTCGCGATCCTTGGTGACATCGAACTCCGCGGCGATTTGCTCGCCAACTTCCGCCGGCGGCGCGACGGGGAGCAGCAAATCACTCAGTCCAGCGACAGCATCTTTACCGTTATTCAAATCGTGATGCTTGAGCCATTCGACCAGCGACGTGCCGCCAAAACGGCCACTGGCGTCTTGAATCATTTTCCGCATCAGGTTCGCCCGCGCGAGAATCGTCGAGGCGTTGATCCACTGCCGCCCACCATTCCAGCCCTTCACATTCGGCGGATACAGCGGCAACTGTCCCAGTCCTCGGAGGCTTTCGACTAGGTTCTGCAGATTCGCGCCGGCATCGAAGCAGCGCAGAAACCCAACCGCGAGTTCCACCGGTGAGCGAACTTTCGCGCCACGAACATCAGGCGAAAAGAACAAGCGGCTGGAAAGAATCGTTTCCAGCAGCGGCTTGATCTGAAACCCTGAAGCGCGAAACTGACGCGCGAGGGGCTCGATGTATTCCGCCGATTGATAAGCTTCGTCGGCGACGAAGAACCGTACCAGCTTGGTGCAGATGAATGTCGCGGCGGCCGGTTGATTCAGAATGATCGGCAGCGCCGTGTCGCCGTCCCAATTGCCTGTTTTGCCGAAGCAATTTTTATCGCCGGTATCGTGCTGGAACGAGTTGAACTTGAACTCGTCATGCTGAATCTCCCAGCCGGTATAACAGCGGGCCAGTTGTTGAATGTCGTGCTCGGTGTAATTGCCGGGGCCGAGGCAGAACAGTTCTAGCACTTCACGGGCGAAGTTTTCGTTGGGGCGGTTCTTGCGATTCGTCGACGAGTCGAGATACAGCAGCATCGCCGGATCGCGACCGATGGCTTTGACCAGCGCGGCGAAATCGCCGAAGGCCTGTTCGCGGAGCAGGTCGTTCTGGCGGAGCATCAACTTAGCTTCGGTCACTTTGGCGGCGGAGGTGGCGAAGTGGCCATGCCAGAAAAGGGTGGTCTTTTCGAGCAGTGGGGCGGGAGTATGCCGCATCCGGTACAACCACCAGGAGGCGAGTGCTTCCGGACTATCGCGGCCGATGACCGACGTGGCAAAGCGATTCATGCCGTCGGTGAACGGTGCGCTACCTGTTTCGCCGGCGAGCAGTCGTTGGATGGTTGCTTGAGGACCACGTTCGACGGCCTGGTCGAGCTCGCTGAACGTGGCGGAGAAGCCGGCGCGGCGATACAGATGGGCGGCGGCGCGGCGGTCGAATCTTTGCGTGGCGGTTGGCTCGAAGGGGAGCCAGGCTTGGGTTGGTTGCAAGGTTGCAAGTCGCGTCATCTATACACCTTCAGTTTTCTCGAGCGCAAAGACCCCTCACCCCAACCCTCTCCCCGGAGTACCGAGGAGAGGGAGTAAGAC
>JAYTUF010000428.1:0-6899 GCA_043744755.1 Anatilimnocola sp. | reverse complement strand
GCGGTTATCGGACCGCGCAGTGGCAACTTGAACCCTGCGGCGCGATGCTCACCTACGCCCAGGATCCGCGGCAACGTTGCGACGTGCTCGGCCGCGGCAATGTCATTTGCAGCCGGATTCTATTCAACGTCGCTGCTTATCCAACACTGCTGGAACGCTTCGTCCAGCCTTGCCTGCCCGTCAGCGCCGCGCTCCGTGGGGCCAGCTTCTAACTTGCCAGAACCGCGAACGAAGTGAGCCACCATTTCGCCACGTCGCTTGCGACGTTCTCGGGTGCGGGTGGAGAGACAAGACGACAAGGTACACACTCCCGACCTTGGAAACTTTGCTAACATAGACAATTGCACACTAAGTTTCCTCGCACGGATGTAATCGTCATGCCCGGTTTTCATTTTCATCCGCTCGTCGAGCGCTGGTTCAAGAATCGCTTCGGCGAGCCAACGCCGCCGCAGGCAAATGGGTGGCCCTCGATTGCGGCGGGCGAGCATACGCTGATTGCGGCACCGACCGGGTCGGGCAAAACACTCGCGGCGTTCCTGGTGTGTCTGGATCGGCTCTTTCGGCGGTGGCTGGCTGGCGACATGCCGGCGGGCATTGATGTTGTTTATCTTTCGCCGCTTAAAGCGCTCAGCAACGATATTCAGCGGAATCTGCAGATGCCGCTCGCGGAGATTCAGGAGCTGGCGATTGCCGAAGGACTTGGTCCCTGGCCCATCCGCGTCGCGGTTCGCACGGGCGATACACCCGCGGCCGAGCGACAAAAGATGCTGCGCACGCCGCCGCACATTCTGGTGACCACGCCCGAATCGCTTTATCTATTGCTTACATCGCCCAAAAGTCGCGAACTGCTGCGGACCGTCAGCACCGTGATTGTCGATGAAATTCATGCCCTCGCGCGCGATAAGCGGGGCTCGCATTTGACTCTATCTCTCGAACGGCTCACCGCGCTCTGTGATTCGCCGCCTACCCGCATCGGCCTTTCTGCCACGCAGAAACCCCTCGATCAAATCGGGCAGTTCTTGATTGGCGGCCATGCAGTCGGAAGCCAGCCGGAGAAGAATCCGGTCATCATCGACGGCGGGCACGTTCGCGATCTCGATCTGGAGATCGAAGTCCCGCCCAGCGAACTGCAAGCCGTCTGTTCGGGCGAGCAATGGGGCGAAGTCTACGACCGCCTGGTGAACCTGATTCAATCGCACCGCAGCACGCTGATTTTCGTCAACACCCGCCGGATGGCCGAGCGCGTCGCGCATAGTCTCACGCAACTGCTGGGCGAAGCAGCGGTCGCCAGCCACCACGGCAGTCTCGCCAAGGAACTGCGGCTCGATGCGGAGCAACGGCTCAAAGCGGGTGAACTCAAAGCCATTGTCGCAACGGCTTCACTGGAACTGGGCATTGATATTGGTTACATCGATCTCGTCTGCCAGATCGGTTCGCCACGGAGCATCGCTACGTTCTTGCAGCGGGTCGGTCGCTCGGGACACAACCTGGGTGCCACTCCCAAAGGCCGGCTGTTTCCACTCACTCGCGATGAGCTGCTCGAATCGCTGGCTCTCGTCCGCGCCGTTCGCACCGGCAAGCTCGACCGGATCGAAATTCCGCAGCAGCCGCTCGATATTCTCGCGCAGCAGATTGTCGCCACGGTCGCCTGCGATGACTGGGAAGAAGACGCCCTGTTCACGCTTTGCCGCGGTGCCTGGCCTTATCGCAATCTGCCGCGGAGCGAGTTCGATGCGATCATCAAGCTGCTCTCCGAGGGTTTCAAGCCCGGCAGCAAGGCCGGTGCCTATCTGCACCGCGACCAGATCAACGGCCAATTGAAAGCCCGCCGTCACGCGCGGATCGCCGCGATCACTTCCGGCGGCGCGATTCCCGAGGCGGCCGAATATCGTGTCATGGTGGATGGCGAGCGCAAGCACATTGGCTCCGTCGATGAAGATTTTGCCATTGATAGCAACGTCGGCAATATCTTTCTGCTGGGTAACACCAGTTGGCGAATCGTGGCCATCACGCGCGATGAAGTTATCGTCGTGGATGCGCACGGCGCTCCGCCCAACATTCCGTTCTGGTTTGGTGAAGCGCCAGGGCGGACCATTGAGCTCTCGCAGGAACTATCGAAGTTGCGGCAGGAACTGGCGAGCAATTTGGTTGAAGAAGCTTGGGAACCCGATGCCGAAGGTATCGCCGGACCAGGCTTGCTCGTCGCGCCGCAAAACCGCGACCTGATGACCTGGCTGATGGACCACTGCGGCGCGGATGAGTGGGCTGCGGAACAGGCAATTCGTTATGTCGCGGCGCAGCGAGCGGCGCTCGGCATCGTTCCCACCTGCAACGAAGTGGTGTTCGAGCGCTTCTTCGATGAATCGGGCGGGATGCAACTCGTCATTCATGCGCCGATGGGGGCCCGCATCAATCGCGCCTGGGGCCTCGCGATGCGGAAGCGGTTCTGCCGCAGTTTTGATTTTGAATTGCAAGCCGCGGCCGACGACAACGGCGTGCTCCTCTCGATCGGTCCGCAGCACAGCTTCGCCATCGAGAGCCTGTTCGGCATGTTGCATGCGGGCAATGCCCAGGAGCTGTTGGAGCAGGCCGTCTTCGCTGTGCCGATGTTCGGCATTCGTTGGCGGTGGAATATTACCCGCGCGCTTGGCGTGCTGCGGATGTCCGGGGGCAAGAAGGTCCAGCCCTTCCTGCAGAAGTTCCGCGCGGAAGATCTGCTCGCGGCGACGTTCCCGGAAACGGTGGGTTGCCTCGAGAATCATCATGGCGATATCGAGATGCCCGATCATCCGCTCGTCCGGCAGACGATGTACGACTGCCTGCACGAAGCGATGGACCTGCCGCGGTGGATTGCGGCGCTCGAAGAAGTGAAGGCCGGCACCATCAAATTCACCCCCGTCGATACCCGCGAACCTTCCCCCTTCGCGCATCAGTTGCTCAACGCCCGGCCGTATGCGTTTCTCGACGATGCTCCCTTAGAAGAACGCCGCACCCGCGCGGTGACGACTCGCCGCGGCTTGGCCATCGATCAACTGCGCGACTTGGCAAAGCTCGATCCGGCAGCCATCGCTCAAGTGACCGAAGAAGCCTGGCCCTTTGCCCGCGATGCGGATGAAGTTCACGATATTCTGCTGAACATGGTCGTGCTGCGGGCGGAAGAAACGCAAGACTGGCCAGCCTGGCTCAAGCAACTAACGGCCGCTGGTCGAGCCTGTTGTGGCAGTTGGTCAACCAATGAAAAGTTCTGGTTCGCCACCGAGCGTTGGCCGTTGATTCGCGCGGCCTATCCCACAGCGAGCGTCGCTCCGCTGCCGCAACTTCCCGCCGTGCTCGACGTACCGGTTGAAGCCGCCGATGGTCGCGTGGAGATCGTCCGCGGTCGTATCGCCTGCAGTGGACCCACGACCGCTGCCGATCTCGCGGCGAAGCTGCATTTAGAAACCTCGCAAGTCTTCGCCGCGCTCGAAGCCATCGAAGGCCAAGGCGCGGTGATGCGCGGTAACTATAGCGAAGCCTCGCAGATCGGTACCAAGGACCCGGCTACGCTGGAATGGTGCGATCGCCGCCTACTCGCGCGGATCCATCGCCTCACGCTCGATGGCCTGCGAAAACGGATTCAACCTGTCGCCGCCGAAGTTTTTATCGACTATCTCACCCGCCTGCATGGCCTGACGGCCGATTCGCAGCGGCAGGGGGAACTGGGCATTCGCCAGGCAGTGACGCAGTTGCAAGGCTTTGAACTGGCCGCGGGCACCTGGGAAGACAAGATTCTCGCCGCGCGAGTCAGTGATTGGGATCCGAGCGGTCTCGATCATCTGTTCCTCTGCGGCGAACTCGCCTGGGGCCGCTTTCAACCGCCCAAACGAAACGAGGACGACAAAGCCATCTCCGGCATGACCCGCGTGATGCCGATCACGCTGGCGCTCCGTGAGGATCTCGCCTGGCTGTTGCCGCCCGATCGCTCGCCCAACGAAAGCAGTCTCGGCAGCAAAGCCCGCGACGTGCTCGCTGCCTTACGTGAGCGCGGCGCACTGTTTCAACATGATCTGAAAGCCCTCACCGGCCTGCTGCCGACCGAACTTGATGATTCACTGCGCGAATGCGCCGCTGCGGGACTCGTTTCAGCCGATACGTTCGCTGCCGTCCGGACCATCGTGGGCAAGAGCGAAGCCGCGAAGCGCCGCACGTCGGCCTTCATGCGGGCCCGCACGCGCGGGATGACATTGCCGCCGCGGACCGGCGGCACGGGGCGTTGGTCGTTGTTTCCGGGTGTGGTGGAATCCGTCGATCGCGACACTCGCTTGGAAAAATGGTGCCGGCTGTTGCTGGCCCGTTACGGTGTTGTTTTTCGCGATCTGCTGGCCAGAGAAGTCTCCGCGCCCGCGTGGTGGGAACTGGTTCGCGTCTTGCGGCGGCTTGAACTGCGCGGCGAAATTCGCGGCGGGCGGTTCATCGCGGGGATTGGCGAACAGTACGCGCTCGAGTCAGCCGTCGGCCGCTTGCGGGAGCTGCGTGATGCGCCGGATGACGAACAATGGTGCCTGATCTCGGCCGTCGATCCGCTGAATCTGAGTGGCCACATCACCGCGGGTCCCAAGGTGCCAGCGATGCACAAGAACTGCCTTGTGCTGCAACGAGGCCGCTGCGTTGCCGCGAAGGTCTCCGGGCGAATTGAGTTCTACGTCGAAGTCTCACCACTGCAACAACTGGCTATGCGCCGCTCGCTGCAACTGGGGCACAAAGTGCAAGCGCCGCAACTAGCGGCCGCCGCCAAATGACCTGTTGCTGAATTCGCCGGAATTCAGACGATTGGATTTAGTGACTGCCCGGCTTTGGCAATTGTCTTGAATCCGAAGGGTTCGCAGCGCCGTGAGGCTGCGATCCCTTCGGGATCGGGGATGGAATTTGCCTCGAGAACCCCAGGTGTCGCTACGCTCAACCTGGGGCTAATTGCTTTGATCCCTTCGGGATCGATTCAAATGCACTCAAAGCCGGACAGTCTCTTTAGGCGGTGGCAATCGCTTTCGCCATGCTCGAACTTTCCGCCTGTTCCGAAACTCGCCAATCGACGAGCTGGATTTCCACTTTCTGCCGGCCGCCGAAATCGTTGATGACGGGTTTGAATGCTACATCCAGCGGCACCTTCGCGGCGGCCAGTTGGTCGGCGTCATCACCGAAACCAAAACCGACGCAGCGCATCGGCGTGCGTAAGTGGGCGAGCTTGAGCGAGATGTGCCGCTCGCCGCCGCCGATTCGCTTGGGTGGCTCGGTCAGCGTCACACCGGTTGCACAGAGCACCGGCCGTGGATTGCCCATGCCGAACGGGGCCAGCGATTCAATCTGGCGAACTACTTCGGCCGTCAATTGACAGAAGGGCCCTTCGGCATCGATCCGCAGTTCGTTCGGCTGCCGTCCGCCGCTGCCCGCTTCGGCAGCAGCGTAATCGAGAAACGCATTGCGGAAGGCACCGATGTTGGCTTCTTCAATCTTCAACCCCGCGGCGGCCGCATGCCCGCCATGACCGAGCAGATGTTCGCTGCAGGCCGTGAGGGCCTGATGCAAGTTCACGCCATTAGGCGAGCGGGCGGAGCCAACGCCCGGCTTGATCCCCATCGCATCGAGCGCGATCAGAATCACGGGCACTTGATGCTTCTCGGCCAGCCGGCCCGCGACAAGTCCGATCACGCCCGCGTGCCAACCCTTGCCGGCGAGGATCAGGGCGCCGTCGTTCTCGGGATCGAACTCTTCCTTCACTTGCTTGGCGGCGGCGAGTTGAATGCTCCGCTCCAAGCTATCGCGGCTGTTGTTCAATTCGTGAATGTATTCGGCCAACTGCTGCGCCCGCGCGGGATTGTCAGTCGTGAGTAATTCGACGGCGAGCTGCGCTTGGCCGAAACGGCCGGCGGCATTCAAGCGGGGAGCAATGGAGAAAGCAATGTCCTCGCTGCTTAGACAAGGCTTGTCGGCCAGCTTGCAAACCTGCAGCAGCGCTTGCAGGCCGACGGGCGGATGAAACTTCAAACTGTTCAGGCCATGCCGCACCAGGATGCGGTTCTCGTCGATCAGCGGCACCATGTCGGCCACGGTGCCGATGGCGGCCAGTCCGACGGCGGTGAGCAAAAAGTTTCGCAGCGGCTCGGTGACTTTCTTGGCCTGACTGGCCCGCTGACAAACGGCCCAAGCCAGCTTGAGCGCGACCCCCGCGCCGCACAGACCGCCGAAGGGATAACTGCTGCCGGGCAAGCGGGGATGCACGATGGCCGCCGCGTCGGGCAGGCGGTCGGCAAATTCGTGATGGTCGGTGATAATCAGTTCAATGCCTAGCGACTTGGCAGTCTCCGCTTCGTCCACGCTGGCGATGCCGCAATCGACGGAGACCACCAGTTGTGCGCCGCGCTCGGCGAGGTTCTTCAGCGCTTCATGATTTAGCCCATAGCCTTCTTCCAAACGGTTGGGCACGTAGTAAGTGCAATCGGCGCCGAGCAGCTTGAAGCCAGTGAGCAGGATCGAAGAGCCGGTCATGCCGTCGGCGTCGTAATCGCCATAGATGACGATTTTTCGCCGCGCCGTGATGGCGGCATGAATTCGCTCGGCGGCATCGGCAGCGCCGGGGAGCAGATCGGGATCGCGGAGACCGGTCAGTTTCGCGTCGAGAAACAATTTCGCGGCGGCGGGATCGTAGACGCCGCGGCTGAGGAGCAACTGGGCAACGATGCTAGGAATGCCGGCCGCCTGCTGAAGCTGCTCGATTCGTCCCGCATCAAAAGGGGAGAGACGCCAGCGCTTGCGCATGGTAGGCAGCTTCCGTACTGAATGGTGAATCCAACGTCCAACGAGATTCTCGTGCCGATAGGATAGCACGAGCGTGTACGACTGGCTACGAAGGCGCAGGGGAGAAT
>JAYTUF010000427.1:0-6899 GCA_043744755.1 Anatilimnocola sp. | reverse complement strand
GCGCCGCTCATCTCTTCGCGGCCGATTGTTCTATTGCGTTTTCGGAGGATAAGATTATGACGCGCTTCGCACTTGACCTGACCATTGCAGCGACCTTGATTGGCGGAATCGCCTGGCAAGCGACTGTCGTCGGTAACGAGCCCGTTCGACAAGGCCTAGCTGTACTAAGTCCAGTCGAACAAGGGACTGAACCGCAACTACATGAAGGGCTGGTCGTGTCGGCCGGCGCGGGGCAAGTCTCATTACGGACCGCCGCAGGCAAAGAACACGCGTTTAAAACGAATTCGATGACGCGGATCAACGTGAACGGCAAGCCAGGCAAGCTGGAAGATTTGAAACCTGGAGTGCAGATTCGCGTGATGGTCGACGCCAAGGGAATGGTTGCGTCCGTATCTACCGTCGATGATCGAAAAACTCAAAACTAACCAACCTCAAGCCACAACCACTTTCTTTCAGACGGCTGCCCGATTTTATGTCTCTCCTCGATTCATCAGCTTGTTCCACAACTACTGTGACGGCGGAACCTCCCCCTCCAGTGCTGCTCCAGCCAGTTGTGACGCCGGTGGTGGCTGAGCAGCATAGTGCCCGAAAGACCCGACGGCTGAGTGTTTTGCATCGCAACACGTTTCAATATGACCGCCCCGTTGAGCGCAGTTCTCATAAGATTCACTTAAAGCCCGTGAGCGACAGTAAGCAGCGGGTTTTGTCACATCATCTGACTTGCCAACCCAGCGCCCCGGTGATTGCCTATGAAGACGTGTTTGGCAACGCGACGGTCCGCACCGAACTTTCGGGCCCTTACGAAGAACTGACGATCACCGCGGAGAGTGTCGTTGAACTCTCGGATGATGACCCCTTTGCCTTCGCCAATTTGCCGATCAGGCCGTCTTTCCCCGTATCTTGGATGCCTTGGGAGCTGACGATGCTCAGTCCCTATCTCACGTCATCTGAGTTACCCGAGCCGCAGCTCCGCGAATTATTTGACTATGCCATGTCAGTTGTGGAGGGGAACAGCCGCGACTTGATGGAAACATTGTTCGCCATCAACCTGCGGCTCTTTCGCGAATATAAATACGTCCCCGGCAGCACTGCCCTGCAAACGACGGCCTATGATGTATTTACCAATCGGCAGGGCGTGTGTCAGGATTTCTCGAACTTGTTTATCTGCTTGGCGCGATTATTGGGCATCCCGGCGAGATATGTTTGCGGCTACGTCTATTGCCCGCAATTGAACAGTTTGCAATCGGCGGCCTCTCATGCCTGGGTAGAATTGTATATTCCGAATGCCGGCTGGAAGGGCTTTGATCCGACAAATGGCATCCTGCCGAATTTAGATCATGTGCGAGTTGCCGTCGGCCGGAATTATCGCGATACGGCACCACTGGCGGGTACACTTTATTCGCCCGCGGCGGAATCGATGTCGGTGCATGTACACGTGGCCGAGCTTTCCGCGTTGGCAGGCTTACAAACCGCTTCATCTTCACAACCCATTTAAACTTCAACAGGATCAAGGGCGGCAATCATGGCCAATATATTTGATTACGCCGGTTCCTTGCGTCGAATGGGCAACGACCATCTGCTCTTTCAAGAAATGATCGTCTTGTTGCAGGAGGACGCACCACAGTACCTGGCCACGGTCCACGCCAGCGCGACGGGCGGCGATTATCCTACGTTGAAACGTGCCGCGCATACCTTGAAGGGCCTGGTTTTGAACTTCGGTGCCGCCCGCGCCATTCTGGCGGCGGTTACGCTGGAGAATCTGGCCGCCACCGCCGAGCACGACGCCGCGGAACAGGTGAATCTGCCAGCGGCGATTAACGAGTTTGAAGCATCTCTCAAGGAACTGCAAGCCGCACTGGCAGATCATGAGCGTGATGACGCCAGTGCCAGACCTCCTCCCTTGGCCCCACGATCCAGCCGAGGAGCCAATGTCACCAATTCACATTCGCAACGATAGTAGGGTGCCTTGCCGGGCACCGTTGATTCACCCGCTCCCATGTTGAACAAACCAAATAAGAATCTTTTGCTGGGATTCTGCATGGTGCTGGCGGCGTTGATTGCCAATGCGGCCATTGCCTATTTGAATATTGCGCGGCTGCAACGCAATTCGCAACTAGTGGAGCAGCAGCATCAGGTGTTGGAGGCACTTCGGTCGTTGATGGCGGTGCTGGTCGACGCCGAAACGGGGCAACGGGGCTATCTTTTAACCGGTGAACCGAGTTTTCTCGCCCCCTACGAGTCGGCTTCGCTCACTTTGAGAAACGAGCTGTCGACAGTGGAAGGCATGATGTCCATTGACGCCGAACGCCGGGCGTCCTTTGCGAAACTCAACGCTGATATTGACGAGCGCATGGATTTGCTCCGGTATTCCTTGGAATTATTTAAGGCCGAAGGAGACGAAGCCGTTGGAGCGTTTCTCAAAATGGGTAAGGGGAGACAGGTGATGGATCGAATTCGCCAATCAAGCAATCAAATGGAACTTAAGGAGCGCGCGGCCCTCGCCGTTCGTGACCGCGAGTCAGTGGTAAGCTATTGGACCGCGCTGACGAGCGGCTTCATAACCGCGGTGTTAGGGATTGCAATGGCGATTGCCGCTTGTGTCTTGGTGGGCCGCGATCTGGAAAAGCGGCACCAGTTGTCCGAGGCTTTGCAAAAATCCAAAGATCGTTTGGAGGAAAGAGTTCTCGCTCGCACGCAGGAGATTAAAGCCCGTAACGATGCCCTGCGCGATGAAGTCAGCGAACGGACTAAGGCCGAACAGGCCGCGATGATCGCCGCGCAAGAATTGCAACGCAGCAATCGCGAACTGGAGCAATTCGCGTCCGTTGCCTCGCACGATCTGCAGGAACCTCTGCGCAAGATTCAGGCCTTCGGCGACCGCTTGCGTTTGCATTGCCACGACCAGTTAGGCGAACGGGGCGTCGATTATTTGCAACGGATGCTCGCCTCCGCCGCCCGGATGCGAAAGCTGATTGACGATCTGCTGACCTATTCCCGCGTCACTACCAAAGTACAGCCGTTCAGCGCAGTGGATCTGAACGAAGTGGTTGAGGAGATCACCGGCGATCTCGAAGCGCGCTTGCTCGAGGTAGGCGGCGAGTTGCAGGTGGGTAAATTGCCACACATCGAAGCAGACCCCTTCCAGATGCGGCAGTTGTTCTTGAACCTGCTTGCCAACGCGCTCAAGTTTCATCGCCCAGGGGTGCCTCCCACGGTGCAAGTTTCCTCCCAAACGGTGCCGGCACCGCACCACGGCAATGGAGAGCCGGCCGCGCGACCGCCATTGCACTGTCAGATCACTGTCCAGGACAATGGCATTGGCTTCGAGCAAGTTTATGTCGATCGCATTTTCGAACTCTTCCAGCGCTTGCATGGCAAGGACGAATATCAGGGAACCGGCATGGGCCTCGCCATCTGTCGCAAGATTGTCGAACGCCATGCGGGGACGATCACGGCCTATAGCGAACCCGGCGTCGGTTCTCGCTTCGTCTTCACCTTGCCCATACAACAGAACCATCCGGAGCAAATCGCATGAACCGCGAAGGGAAGCCCATCACCATCCTGATGGCCGACGATGATGCCGACGACCGGCAGATGACCCTCGAAGCCTTCAACGAAAGCCGGCTGGCCAATGACCTGCGATTTGTCGAAGATGGCGCGGAGTTGATGGATTACCTCTATCGCCGCAACAAATTCTCAGACCCGGCTGATTCGCCGCGACCTGGTTTGATCCTGCTCGATTTGAACATGCCGAAAAAGGATGGCCGCGAAGCGCTCCGCGAAATCAAGGCCGACCCGCGGCTCCGCAACATTCGCATCGTCGTGATGACCACCTCCAAGGCCGAGGAAGATATCCTCCGCAGCTATGATCTGGGGGCGGAGTCGTATGTGACCAAGCCGGTGACATTCACCTCGCTGGTGGATGTGGTCCGCACCCTGGGTAAATACTGGCTGGAGATTGTGGAATTGCCGTCGTCCACGGAGCTGAATTCCAATGGGTGACGGCCCCGTCCGCGTCTTGCTGATCGAAGACGGCGAGGACGATTATGTACTGACTCGCGACCTGTTCGCGGAGTTTTCGAAGGGCGCGTATACGCTCGATCGCGTGGCCGACTACGATTCGGCCTTGCTTGCCTTTCGCAAGTGTCATCATGATTTGTATCTAGTCGATTATCGCCTCGGGAAGCGAAACGGCCTGGAATTGATCGTCGAATCGCGGCGACTGGGCTGCACTTCGCCGAGCATCGTCTTGACGGGCCAGCGGGAGCGGGAGATTGACCTGCAGGCCATGCAAGCCGGGGCAGTCGATTACTTGGTGAAGGACCAGTTGGACGCCGACACGCTCGAACGCGCGATGCGTTATGCGTTGCAGCAAGCCCGTCTGGAAGAAGCCATTCGCCAGGCCAATCAAGATCTCGAGCAGCGCGTGCAAGATCGGACCGCCGAACTTGCCCGCGTCAATGAAACGCTGCAGACTGAAATTGCTGAACGCAAGCGAGCTGAAGAAGCGCTCCGCGATGCCGACCGCCGCAAGGATGAGTTTGTGGCAACCCTCGCCCACGAATTGCACAATCCTCTCGCGCCCCTCACGGCAGCCTTGGAACTGTTCGATGAGGCGACAAGCTCTCCCGAGCAACTCGAGGAGTTGCGGTCCATGATGACGCGCCAGGTCAAGTACCTGGTTCGCTTGATCGAGGACTTGCTGGATGTCTCCCGCATTTCGCTAGGCAAACTGAACCTCCGCCGCGCCTCGATCAACTTGCAAGAAGTGGTCGATATCGCGCTGGATGTTGCCGAGCCGATGATTCGACTCGCCCGGCATCGGCTCGAACTCGATTTGCCCGAACAACCGCTGACGCTCGATGGCGATAAAGTCCGCGTTGCCCAGATCATCAGCAACCTGCTGATCAATGCGGCCAAATACACTCCGCCTGGCGGCCGCATCGAACTGAAAATCTACCGCGATGCGCAACAGGCCGTGATCACCATCCGCGATAACGGTGTCGGCATTCCGCCGGAGATGCTGACGAAAGTGTTTGAGCTGTTCACGCAAGTCGATAGCTCCAACACCCGTTCGCATGGCGGGCTGGGGATCGGCCTGACGCTGGTGAAGACGCTCGTCGAAATGCACGGCGGCACGATTATCGCCCGCAGTCAAGGAATCGGCTACGGCAGCCAGTTCATTATCCGCTTGCCGCTCGCCAAGCCGGGCCTCCTGAACAAGCCAGCCGCAGACATCGCGGCGGTGCCCGCGAAGGTGTTGCCCGCTTATCGCATTTTGATCGTGGACGACAATGAATCGGCCGGCTATCTGCTAGGCCGCCTGCTGCAGAAATTGGGGCAGCATGTGCATACCGTGACCAGTGCCGCCGCCGCGCTGGAAGTCGTCGCTTCGCTGAAACCCGACATTTTGATTTCCGATATTGCGATGCCACTGATGTCTGGCTACGAGCTCGCCAGCGAAATCCGCGCGCGGCAAGAGGGGCCCCAACCGACGCTCGTCGCGCTCACCGGCTACGGCCGAGATACCGATCGGCAACAAGCCCGCGACGCCGGTTTCGATCATCACTTGACCAAGCCGGTCGATCTGCAAGCGCTGGAGCAGTTCCTGGGATCGCTCAATGAGGCGCAGTAGCGCGCTCAATTTCATTGCGCACGTCGGCATTTGTTTCCAGCGCGAGCCGAGCCTGTAGTTCAATTCGCGCGCTCGACAAATCGAATTGCCCAAGCGCCCACGCCGCCGCGCCCCGGACCAATGGTTCGCAGTCCTGCAAACCGCGCACGAGCGCGGGAAGCGTGTGTTCGGCGCATTGATTGCCAAGGATGATCGCCGCGTTGCGCAAGATGCCGCGGCGTTTTGCCCGCCACAGTGGCGAATCGCGGAAACGTTGTTTGAAGGCCGCATCGTCGAGCGCAAAAAGGGCAGCGAGATCGACGGGATTTTTGTCGGACTTCGGCTGAAACGCGACTTCATTCGAGAGAGGCGCGCGATGATTCCACGGGCACACGTCCTGACAAATGTCGCAACCAAACAGCCAGTCGCCGATGCCAGAGCGGAGCTCGAGCGGGATCTCGTCGCGCAGTTCAATCGTCAGGTAACTGATGCAGCGGGTCGCATCGAGCACATAAGGCTGCGGAAAGGCCTGCGTCGGGCAGGCATCGAGACAGGCCGTGCAACTGCCGCAATGATCGGTAGCGAAAGGTTCATCCGTCGGGAGGTCCAAATTGGTCAATAGCGCCGCCAGAAAGAAATAGCTCCCCGCGGGCTTATTCAGCAGCAGCGTGTTCTTGCCAATCCAACCCAAGCCCGCGAGTACGGCGAACTCGCGCTCTAAGATCGGTGCTGAGTCAACCACGCCGCGGCACTCCGCGCCCGGCACTTGCGCTCGCAGCCAATCGGCCAGTGCGTGGAGCTTTTCGTGGATGACATCGTGATAATCGCCAAGCCCCCAAGCGTAGCGCGAAATACGGCCCTCGCCGGCCGCAACAGGTTGCGGCTCTGCCGTTCGGTAGGGGAGCGCGAGCATCACGACCGTGCGGACCGAATCCAGGACGCTGCGCGGGTGTCGATAGGCCTCCGCGCGGTTGGTGAGATAGTGCATCTGCCCCGCATAACCGCTCGCCAGCCACTCTTGAAAGCGAGGGTAGCCCGTGGAATCAACCGCGGCACAAACGCCCGTTAAAGCAAAGCCGAGACCTTCGGCTTGAGTTTTCAGATCGGCGGTGAGTTGGGAGTGGACCAAGGGGGGTCGGGGATCGGGAGTCGGGGAGTCAGGTTGAGATACTTTGAACGATCCGCGCACACGTTACAACACTCATCCTGACTTCCTGACTCCCGACTCCCGACTCCCGACTTCCCGACCCCTGATCTCCCGATTCCCAGCTCCCGCTCGCCTCGC
>JAYTUF010000426.1:0-6899 GCA_043744755.1 Anatilimnocola sp. | reverse complement strand
GTCGGGAATCGCTGCTCAATGCGACCACCAGGCGTGCGGTCAACCACCGGCAGATTGCAGATGGCCTGCAGCTCGGCAATGTCTGCCGTCGCATCATTGCCGAGCTGCAGGCCATCTGCAATCTGCCGGTGGTTGACCGCACGCCTGGTGGTCGCATTGAGCAGCGATTCCCGACGATCCAAGTTCCCGTTGATCTTAAAAAATCCACGCCGACCCAAAAACTCTTGGACGTGCTCGCGAACGTCATTCGCCTCTCCAACTGCGAACGGGTAGGCGTCATCTGCGACAAGGTCCATGTCCCCGCGATCCTTGGAACAGCGAAACAAGGCCCGGTTCTCTCGCCCGAAATCCACAAGCTGGTGGCCCGCGTGGAACACTTCCGCGGCGGGGAGGCGAGGGGCAGCAACTCTTGGTTGGGGGCCTGCGACCTGATGATTGTTGTAGGCACCCCCCGCGTCCCGCCCGGCGCAATCCGTGAGCGACTCCTACGAGCCGGCAAGACGCAAGCAGCAGCCCGCACGGATGAGCAGACAGGCTGGGGTGCGGACTGGTGGTCTGGTCGCACTGTGGCCGGCAAGCTCCGCACGGTCAAGACGCTGGCCTACCGTGACCGGGACTGGCATCAAGCCCACTGTAGCATCGTCCAAGCCGAGCTTCTCCAGGCCATCGGACGTGGTCGCACAATCCGGGAAAACGGAATGCCAGTGATAGTTATTACGACCGAAAAACTCTCGACGTCGCAAAACCCCAATGGATTTTTACTCTCAAATTTCCAGAAATTCATTTTGAGCGGCATGGAGAAAAAAATATTGAAGGTAATGCTAAGTGGTATCGCTGCTAAAGGAGAATCAGACCAACCGACAATCGAATTAAGTGGTAGTCGCTCTAAAGAATATATATTTAGAGCGACTACCACTTGCGCGTCATCGGAAATAGCTAAGGCAGTAGGTGCGGATAATCGCAACACAATCCGCGTCCTGAATGACCTACTAGCCGACAATCTCGTCGCCAAGATTGGCCAGCGTGGCGGGTGGCAACTGACTAAACGCGGCGTCAAGATCGCAGGCGGTGCCACATGAAGCCTGACCACATGAAGCCTGACCACAGCAAGCCCCCCAACACCCAAAGACCTGCCCCCGCCCGCGGCCCTGCCCATTGCCCTGGCAAGCCAAGCTCTCGCGATGGCGGCTTGTATTGCCCTGACTGCGGAGCCTGGAAGGGCTCGCCCATCCGGAACATTCCCAGCCCTGAAAGATTGGTCGATATGAAAAACGCAAAAAATTTCTCGATTCAGCAACACGAAAAAAATGGAGACTCTCTCAAAAAAATTCACGGGCAGGTAATTGAGGTAATCGCTGCCGTTCGGGAATCCTACCCAAAATCAAGCAGTGTTGCGAAATATGCGGAGCGCACACTGAAGGCGATAGGCTCGCTTCGGTCCGAACTGGACAACTGCTTGTCGAGAGAGGCTGGTGGTCTGGATTGGGATCAAAAAAACCTCAGTCAAATCTATTACGGCGAAAACGAATCGAGGTGAATCAATTTTTTTAACGCGGGAAATTTCAGTGACGAAAAAAAATAATTTCTAAAAGGAACCGCAGTGCTTGTTCTCACCCTGACCACCCCCCCATCCAGGGTCCTCCAGGGACCGGGGCCGGTCCTTGGTTCGTTACCACGGGCATCCGCAGACCTAATACAGTCCGTCTAGTTGTGAAATAATCTATAAATCGTTAATTCGCTGCTATTTACGAACTATTTAATACTTACGCTAGTGTGTTTTTGGTGAAATTTTGTCCGCCGATCGCCCGGCAAAGATGGAAGGGTAGGCCCAGTGCCGCGCGGCGTGAAACTTATCGATTGGTCGTCAGTGCGGGCAGTCACGATCTACCGCCCCACTTGCCCCCATTGCGGCGGCGACGGTTATGTGAGATCCCGCACTGACAACAACGGCGATGGCTCATCAACCAAGCGCGTTCGCTGCAAAACTTGTGGCGAGAATTTCAAGATTATCATCGAACCCTTTCCCGTTTCGGGAAATGACGACTAAGCGACTCTGTAAAGTTACCTCGAAAGGTTTTCAAGATGGCAACGCTTGACGTAATCGCGGTTGGCAAGATCGCCCGGCAACTCGGCATCGCATCACAGCTTGTGCTGCGGGTTGTCGCAGAGATTGGAATCGAGCCGCCCCTTATCGTCGATGGCGTGCCATTTTTCGCGCGCGGCGATGTTAACCGCGTTCGATGCCACGTTGCCGGCGAAGCCCCGAGCGACGATCCCGAATCCCCCAGCAACGTGGCCGACCTGTAATCATTCCAATTCACTCCCCCCATCACTCTGCAAGGACAACCACCAATGCCCACTACCAAAACCCAGCCGACAGCAGCCGGCGTTCTCGCCCTGGAAGCCATCGGCGACGAACTTGGCTGCAGCCCGCTGCTGGTGAAACGCTTGATTTTCCGCGGCCGGCTGCAGGCGACGATCCTGAAGGCCCGCGACGGCACCGGCCGCGATCGGATCAATAACAGCCAAATCAAAGCCCTGGCAACCAGTGTGGCGAAATACGTGGCCGATGGTGCGGAAGACTTCACCGCCCCCGCGATCTCTGATTCCCCCGGTGGCTGGTTTGCTGATCCTGAAGGGAACTTTGTCGAGCTCGCCCGCGGAGTTCTGCAAGAGGCTTGCGAATCGCAGTTGCTTTCCGATGCGGAAGTTACCCGGCGCTACGATGCGGCGATGGCGGGAAACAATCGCACCGGCTACGTCGATGGCCTGGCCCGCAACATCGCTGTAACGCTCAAGGCGTCGTCTGACGTGATGAACGCGAGCAGCACGGCACGCAAGCAAATCGTTCGCGGTTCGGCGTACTCGAAAGACCTGATCGCAATTCTCGGCCGCTGCAAGACGTGGCTGCGGCTGATCGCCATTTCGGGACTGCGGCGCCATGCCCGGGCGGCGGTTTCGGAGGTTCAACAAAAGATGGACCGCCGGGCCGGGGAAATCACCGCCACTGACGTCCTTAGTTTGAGCCCGCTCGATGGGCTTTATTCGGGAGACTATCAACTGATCTGCGCTGCGGCGCTGGCGAAGCTGCGAGAAACCAACGTACTGGCCTTCAGGAAAACCACCTACCTGAAGCCCGACTTTGACGCAACCAGCGGAGCCGTTGCCCGGGTTCGCGAAGGTTCGGTTTCCGTGCAATACACACTGCCGTTCTCGGCAGTCGCCTTCGACGAAGAACTGTTGTACAGATTGGCGTTCTAACATTCGAGGCCGGCGGATTGAGGCGGGATGAAGCTGGACTATCCTCTGTCTCTCCGCCGGTTTTTCATTTTGGAGGGACGAAAGTGGCAAAGCGAATGAAACACCGGCCGACAAACCGCACCAAACAGCGGGCAGCGAAGCGACCGACTGCAAAGCTCGCGAGCAAGCCGAAGCTGAAAGGCAAAGCAGCCAAGGGGGACGCGGCCGACGATCCTGTTGAGGATACCGACCTGGACGAAACCGAAGGCGGTTGCGACTGCCCCGAGGGCGAGGAATGCGATTGCGAGGAAGTGGAGGCCGATGGGGAAGACGAGCCGGTTGCACAGAGCGGCGGCGACGAACCCAAGCCCGCGGCGAATCGCAAGCGGAAGAATGCCAGCGGCCTGGATGCCAAGGGGCGGCGGGAAGCTGCCCGCTACGTTGCGGCATTCGGGAGAAAGCGGGGCGCTCTGTACTTTGCCCAAGGGAAAACATTTCAGGAAGCCGGCGATTGCTTCGCTCGATTGCAAGTGCGGCGAACCGCTCGCTTGCAGGCAGAGGTAGACCGCTCGCGCCAATTGCTGCGGTGGATGGGAGTCGAGGAAGACGAGATTGCGGCACCCGAGGCGGATGATCCGCCGGCATCGGAGCAACGACCATCCCGGCCGATCACTGGACTCTCGCGGGGCGCGGCAAAGTTCGCGGCCGGAATCAAGATCACAAAACGGAGCGTTTAGACGGATTCAACTGGTTGCGGATCGTGTAGCGCGTTTTTCATCGTTTGAAACTCGCAACTCCCCAGATCGTTTGGAAGTGGCGCGGATTCTTGGCTTTTCTCTGGCGAGTTTGGGCCTTCTTACCGCGACTCTTTCCGAATGAGCGATCCGCAACCAGGCAGGAGGAAACCGACATGAACGAACTCATTGAGAAAATTGAACTGGACGATCCCGTGCTGGAAGTGCGGCGATGCCCAAAGTGCCGCGCCCTCATTTACATCTGGCCGTGCATTGCGTGCAGTCTTCCGATTCGCGATGAGCGGAAAAACCGACATCGTAGGCGTTGCGCCCGCGAGCGCGAAGAGGCTTTCAAGTATCAACGGTCATTGAGCCGGTGGACGCAATTGCGGGCCGCTGGCGAGTTCTGAGAGGTGAGTTGTGATAAGCGACGAATTGGCCGGGGATCGCCGGCGACTTATGAAACCGACTGAGGTTCGCCTCGATCATGTACCGACCTGGCTGGCCAAGCGGATTCGCGAGCGGATTCGCCCCGAGTCGGGCGCGGCCGGCTGGAAGCTGCTGGAATTGGCGAGGCAGCGGGCCGACTGCGATCACGGCGTTATCGATCACTGGGGCACCACGATGCTGGACGGCGCGGAGGTGTTTGTCTCCGAACCGTACTTGGCCCCAAGCCACCTGGCAGGCGCGCGACGACTGGCCAAGCTGCTGGGGCTGACCTTGGAAGTCTCGCCGATTTCATGGTGGTTCCCCGGCAACACCACGCGGCTGATCTTTACCCTCAAAAAGGAACCGAAACTTGAAAGCGAAACTGACCGAAGCCGACCCCGCGGGGCTGTACTTGTGTGACCGTGGGGAGAAGGCCGACATCGTGGTTTATTGGACGGGGCACGCGATGACGATGGCAAACTATGGGGGCAGTTTGCCGCTGGAATACTTCAGCAACTTTCGGCGACTGGTTGTGCAGACCGAAGTTCCCGCGGCCGCCGCGCCAAAGCCGGCCAAGCAGAAGGCGCGGTGACCCGGTGACTTACGTTCTCTCGCTCAACTTACATCGCCGACACTTGACGCCTTCGCAACTCGCGATGGTCGGCGCGCGGGTAAGGGAGATTTTCGACGCGCAGGCCAAGAATCGACAGCAGGCCCGCAAAGGAAAGCAAGGCGGGGCAACTGTGGAAACTTTGCCACAGTTGGAAACCGGCAAGTCTCGCGACAAAGCCGGTGAAGCCGTAGGCGTCTCCGGCAAATCCGTCGATCACGCCACGAAGGTTGCTGGTGTTGACACGCGAAGCGATCCAGGCAACATTGACGGTCCCTAAACCGAGTCGGACGTAATTCCGACGAAGACTTACAGGTAGTTCGATGTTGCATTTTCAGAACAGGGCGTTAGCCCGTCAGCTTGTGTGCCAGTTTCGAGCGCTGATCCGCGAAGGCGGGGAGCAAGAACGGCCGGGTGGTGTAAGCCGCCTAGGAACGAGTTGGCGGGCTAACGCCTTTTTTGCGCGCGCACATCGAACTAGAAGCCGATTTGCGGGGGAGCCTTGCGCTGCCCTGCTGATCGGTTTTTTTGTTGGGTGAACGCGCCGGAAGGCAGGTTTGCCATGAAGACGAATCAGGTTGCCCCGGTTGTGTCCCCGTCTGAAAAGTCCCTCACGTTCTTAGAAGTGGTTGACGCCGCTGGCAGTTTGCTGCTGCGGACGTTCAACACCGCGGAAGCCACTGGCTTTCGCCAAGCCTGGCTGTCATTGGGCAACGAATGCTCAGTCCAGCGCCGGGAAATTTCTCTGCCGGTGACCTAACGAGTCCCGGCCATCGGGTCCGCTAGTTCACACTGGCGGACCCCCTTTCTTTCCCCACCAACTTCTAAAGACTGGATGCAATGTTCAACAACCGTTTTTCCCTCCCTCTGCCAGAAATCGAAACCCAGATTCTCAAAAACAGTTACCGGCTGAAGCTCGATTTGTTCTGTTCGCGCCTTCTCGACGATGATGCCACGTCGGGCACTATCGCTTGCGGATTCACCATCGAGGGTGAGTTCAACATCAAGCCCGGCGACGATGGCCGGCCGTTGCAAACCCTGATCCGTGCCTTTCGCGCTGCCCAGGCAGAGAAAGGGGGCGGCCATGAATGCGACCGCTAAGATTGTGACGGGTGAGGCGGAGCATACACTCGCCAGTTTTTTTGAGGGGTACTATCTGCCGGTCTGTCTCGCCACGGCCGCGCCGCCTGACCGCCGCAACCGGGAAGCGGCGGGAATCATCGCTGCTGCCCCTTATGTGAAGCCACCCAAGGCGATCTATGGGGAGCCGAAAATCACCACCGAAGAGCGCGTGACCCGCTGCTACGTCGGTTGCGTCTGCATGACCTGGCCGCGGGTGAAAGGGTTCAAGCCGCCGGCGTGGTGGCGTGCGCTACTTGTGCTGGTTTGGAATACCGGGATCCGGCGGCGAACGGTGTTCTCTCTGCGGATGGAACACATCGACTGGGCGAATAAGCGGCTGATTCTCCCCGCGGAGATTATGAAGACGGGCAAGAAGCTCATTCTGCCCGTCCCGCAGACCGTGATAGACCACCTGCAGGCCATCCGCACCAAGCGGGAGTTGGTTTTTGAGTGGCCACATTCACCGGAATGGTTCAGCAAGTGCCTGCACAATTTACAGAAGGAAGTGGGGATTCCGCCGACACTGCATTTCGGTTTACACACACTGCGGCGGACTCTCGGCACGCGGCTCTTCAAAGAAAACCCGGCGGCCGCGCAGTTGATGCTTGGCCATGCCACCTTGGAAATGACCAAACGATTTTACGTCAACACCGAGGACGTCCTAATTGGACAGCGCCATGTTCAAAAGTGATAGCATGACTAACTCGTTTAGCCGCCGTTGCTTGTGTTGAATGACCGTGAAATGCCAATGAAAACTGGTCAAT
>JAYTUF010000425.1:0-6902 GCA_043744755.1 Anatilimnocola sp. | reverse complement strand
TGCGTTCAATCCAACGGACTCGCTGGTTGACCGTCGCAGCCGACAGTCCATATCCGCCTCGGGCCGCGGGTGGTCGCGTCGAGACGTTCCAGAATTCGGCGACGTTCTGGGTCGTCGTCACAATTTCACGCTTCTCCAGCCAAAGTCGCCGGAGCGATTGCACAATCATCGGTCGATCGACCGATGTCTGATCGAACGCCCTTAGCCAGATGCCCGTATCAATCAACACTTGCATGTTGGCGGACCCCACCATCAGTCATGGTCCGCATAAATGTCCGCGCGGGAAAAGTCCGCGGGCAAGCCGGGATTGCACCCGCTCAGAGCATCCAACTCATGCTCTAGTTCAGCCCACTCGGCAGCCTCAGCCGGAAGCCGCTTGCCGGCAAGCAACCGCAAGTATTCTTCAAGCTGGTAACCGCCTCGCGCTGCTTGAATTCGCAGCGCCGCGACGGTGTCGTCGTCAAGTTGGATCGTGATCATTGTGGACTCCTCCCACTCAATTCTAACATCGTTACGCGCGACGACGAATAGACCAATTTCCACAACTACAAGGCTGGCGAGTGCATTCAGCAGTGTACTCACCTATGATGATGCCGTTCCCAAACATCCAAAATCACCTTGAAGCGAGACAAACATGAGCCGTTTGACACCAATATCAGTTATCGCACTGTTGTTCATACACGCCATCGGCACCTATGCCGCCGACGGCCTGTCGGATGAAGAAAAGAAAGCAGGCTACGTCTCCCTCTTCAACGGCACGGACTTGACCAATTGGCGGTTCGGCGATGAATCGCCGCCGGCGAAGCTGCCGGAGAATTGGAAGGTCGAGGACGGAGTCATCAAAGTCACCGGCGGCGGCAGTCCACACCTGGCGTCGGCCAAGGAGTATGGCGATTTCGAGTTTCGCCTGGAGTGGCGGGGAACCAAGCCCAAGTACAACAGCGGGCTGTTCATTCGCTCCGGCAAGAAGGTCGGCGCCAATCAACTCAACCTGGCCAGCGGTAGCGAGGGTAACTTCATTGGTGGCAAGTTGATGGGAGCGAAGCCCGTTCCCAAGCTGCAAAAGCCGGCGGGCGAATGGAACGAATGGCGAATTCGCTGCGTGGGAGAAACCGTCACGTTCCACTGCAACGGCGAACTCGCCTGGGAAGGGACCGGCCTGGCCACGAAGAGCGGTTACTTGGGTTTGCAAGCAGAAGGTGCGCCACTGGAATTTCGCAACCTGCGGATATTGGAAATCAAGTAACTACTCCCGTGAATACCGAAACCTCGCGTTTTCATGACCTCGTGCAGCATGGCTCATTGGCCGATCTGAAGTTGGCCTTGGAGGGTGGTGCAGCCGTCAACGCTCCCGGCCACATCGGCAAGACCGCGCTGATGGTCGCGATGGGCGCGAAGGATTTGGACAAGCTGAAGCTGCTGATTGAATTTGGCGCCGATCTGGAACTGACGCACGATTTCAATGCAACCGCATTGCGTCAGGCGGTAAGTTGGAATTTTGCAGAGGGTGTTGCGTTCTTGCTAAGCCTGGGTGCGGAGCGAGGGCATCAGCCCAAATATTCGCTCAAGCAGATCGAGCACGACCTGACGCATTTTGACATTCCGATGTCGGAGGGCCTTGCGCAGGTCATGTCCGAAGCGGAGTGGAATGAATCCGTTGCGAAGACCAGAGAATCGATGCGGGAACTCGGCCGGAAACCGACCGTGACGCCAATGATCGCCGACGTGCAAAGCCTGGCAGTGCTCAAGCTGTTTCTAGCGGCCGGGGATGATTTGCAACTAGCGCCCAACGACATGAGGCGGGCCTATGTGGGTCTGGCGACCAGCGGAGAATTCCGTTCGACTCCGCAGGATTACAAGCAGCAAAAGTCACCCCGGTTCGGCACACGCAATCCGCAGCCGATGGATTTTGCCTTCTGGCGAGACATGATCGCGACCGGCGGCAATGCCTATACCGCCCGCCAGCACTTTGCCGATACCGATCCCTTCGCCAAACCAGGCCCGGTCTGGTGTTTCGATCGCTTCGGTTCCACGCTCACGCAGCTGCCTGATGGTCGGTTCGTGCAAATCGGCGGCGAACACGAGGATCATTACGATCCCGATTTCTACATCTACAACGACGTCGTCATTCACGATGGCCAGGGGAACTTCCAGATTTTTGGCTATCCGAAAAATGTCTTTCCGCCGACGGATTTCCATTCGGCCACACTCGTTGGTGACGCGATCTACATCATCGGCTGCCTTGGCTATCCGGACCAAAGAAGCGAACAAGCCACACCGGTCTACCGCTTGAAGTTGAACACCTGGCAGATCGAACCGGTCTCCACCCAGGGCGAACTGCCGGGCTGGAACTTCGGCCACCGCGCGCGATACGATCCGCTCACGAACTCCATCCACATCACCGCAGGGGAGCGACATGTGATGCAACACGGCAAACAGCAAATCGTTCCGAACGAGGAGAAGTTTGAACTGGATCTTGCAACATTTCGATGGCGGAAAGTGAATTGAGTTATGCGGCCGCGCGGCGAAACCCCAGCCTGGTTTTTCGCCACGCCCCCCCCAGCCAAACCAGCGTGCGGCGCTCGCCTGCGGCGAAAAACCCACCAGGTTTCAGCCACCCCTCCCTGATTGGAGGGCGTGGCGAATGGGACATTTGCAATCCCCTACAGCACGTCGCGAGCGACGCGGCGAAATTGTCCTCGTGTGCGTGCGCATGGCGTGAAGACTTCGGCCGCGATAGAACATGCTTATGGCCGTGAAAGAACTCATCCTCGTAGGCGGACCCAATGGCGCGGGTAAAACGACGTTCGCGATGGAGGACCTTGCGCGGCACGGCGGCGTCTATCTGGGAGCCGATGCCATCGCCGCGGAAATTTCGCCGGGCAACCCTGCCGCGGCAGCGATGGAAGCAGGAAGATTGTTTTTAACCCGACTCGACGAATTGCTGGCCGCCGATGGACGCATCATTGTGGAATCCACGCTCGCGGGAAAGTCGCTCGCTCGTTATCTTCTGCGCGCCAGCCAGGCGGGCTATTTCATCAAGATTGTCTTTGTCTTTCTCGATTCGCCGGATGAAAATGTGAGGCGCGTGCGTGAGCGTGTCAAGAAAGGCGGGCATGATGTCCCCGAGGAAGACATTCGCCGACGGTTTAGTCGGAGCTTTCACAACTTTTGGCACTTGTATCGAGAGTTGGCGGATGCCTGGGCTGTGGTCTATAATCAAGTGGATCGCCCGGAGTTCGTCGCTGTGGGCAATCGTGCTGAAACGATCGTGCGTAGCATTGATCCTTATATTCAATTTCGCTTGCTCGTTGATCCGCCACCATCATGACCACTCCCGAACAATTGCTTGAACTCTATCGCTTCGCTGACGAGACGCAGGAGACAATGCGCGCTGCGGTTCGCAAAGCGCAGGATGAGAGCCGGCGGTTGGGCGTGCCAATCAGCCACTCGATCAACGGGCAAACATTCTTCGAACTCCCGAGCGGCGAGATCACGCGGGAGAATCCCTGGAAGAAGTCGCCGCCGGACTCCGCGCAGAGTTGAGTTGGCGAGTCATGATCGACCACTCATGATCGACCACCCATGATTAGAGGGTGAGTCGCCTACTCGGCTGATCAACCACTCGCGGCAGCGATCCGCACTGCGGACCCTACGATTCTGGCCAGCGGCACCCGTCGTAATTCTCTGCAAAAAATCTTGTCACACTTGCCGCGCGTTCCTGTAGAAAGGGAAAACCTCACTGCCTCAGGATACTCCCGATGACTGCTCCCCTCCCCTGCCCCGTTTGTAATGCGAACATTCCCGCCGACGCGCCGGGCGGGATGTGCCCGCGGTGTTTGCTTTCGGAAGGGATGGGGGCTGAATTGCCACAAGGGTCTACGCTGGCGGAGACCGTTGGCGGCAGTGTTCCCGGGCAGACATACGACGCTTCGCCCCTGCCCGCGCATCTGCGTTACTTGGGCGACTACGAACTGCTGGCGGAAATCGCGCGGGGCGGCATGGGGGTGGTGTATCGGGCGAAGCAGGCCAGTTTGAATCGCGTCGTGGCGGTGAAGATGATCCTGGCGGGACATCTGGCCGATGAATCGGCCGTGCTGCGTTTTCGGCAAGAGGCCAATGCCGCGGCGGCCCTCGATCATCCGCACATTGTCCCTATTTATGAAGTGGGAGAGCACGACGGGCGGCAGTTCTTTTCGATGGGCTATGTGCCGGGGACGAGCCTGGCCGATCGGCTGCTGGGCGGCCCGCTGCCGGCCGAAGAAGCGGCCCGGCTGGTGCTGACGATTGCCGAAGCGGTGCAATATGCTCATCAGCAAGGGGTGATTCATCGCGACTTGAAGCCGGCGAATATCCTGCTCGATGAAGCCGGCCGGCCGCGGGTGACCGACTTTGGTCTGGCCAAGCTGGCCACCCGCGAGCAAAGCCTGACGAACACGGGTCAGGCGCTGGGGACGCCGGGATACATGCCGCCGGAGCAAGTGCAAGGTGGCGAGATCGGCCCGACGGCGGATGTGTATGCTCTCGGCGCGATTCTGTATGCGCTGCTCACCGGCCGGCCGCCGTTTCAAGCCGCGACGCCGCTGGACACGATGCTGCAAGTCATCGCCGCCGAACCGGCCTCGCCAAGACAACTCAATCCGTCCGTGCCGCGAGATTTGGAAACATTGTCACTCAAGTGTTTGGAAAAGAGACCAGAGTGGCGGTATGCCACCGCTCAGGATCTGGCTGATGAATTGCGGCGCTATTTGGATGGGCAGCCGATTCGCGCCCGGCGGCCTGGCTGGATTGAGCAAGGCGGGCGCTGGATCGCTCGGCAGAAGCGCAGCGTCGCGCTCGCGGTGGGTGTGGCGGCAGCGACCGCGGCATTGTTGATCGGATCGGTCTTCGGAACCGCCATTTATCGAAAGAGCCTGGAAGGCAAACTGAGCCTGGATACGGAGCATGCGCGACTCGTCGCCGAAATCCGCAACCCGCAGGGCGAGACCGTCGTTCCCGCCTTCACCATCCCCACGCAGCAGCCCGTGGTCTTGCCCGCCGGCGAATACACGCTGCGAACTTCCGGCAAGCAACTCTTGAGCGAGGATGTTTCGGTCCGCATCGAACGCGGCCATTCACAGAACTTCAAGATTTCTTTAGCTCAACAATCGCTCTGGCCAACGCTCGACATTGCGGGAACCGTTCAGGTTGTGCGTAATGCGGAAGGAAAGGCGGCCGGAGTTCTCGATCTCCATGAGAAAGGCCTACGATTCTACGACGCCGCCCTCAAGCAGGATTTGTGGAATCGCACCTTCGATCCGCTAGAGGATGACAAGCTGAAAGCCGTGCCTGGCTTCCGCTGGAGTTGGTTTCATTGGGATGCCACGTCGAGCGGCTTCGGGCAATATGACTATCGCCCCCAGGTCGTGGAACCTTGCCCTCGCCTGGATGCGGACGCGCAGGGCGACATCGTGCTGGTGTGCCGCCATCAGCCGGTCGTGGTCGCCATCTCGACGAACAAAGGCGAGGTGCTATGGGCCTATGCGCCTCAGGAGATGGCAGAGGTTGCCCAGGCGCTGGCAACTCGGATCGCGAGCGGACCCGCCTTGCGCACCGGAACGATCGCGGGAGCGCCGCTGATCGTGCCTGATCTCGATGGTGATGGAACCGTTGACCTCATCATTTCGGCGACCTTGGTGACCGGCGATCGATCGCAAGATCTGCCGCTGCCGAAGCGCGTGATCGACGCGGTCTCGGGACGCACCGGGCAACGGATTTGGAGCTATCCGCTGGCCGACGAATGGTTCACGCTGCTCAATGTCCCCGCGGCACCGAAGCCCATCAATTGGTATGCGCGAATACGAGGTTACTCCGGGGGCGGGCATGTCTCCCATCCGTTTGCCAACACGTTTCGCGAATTTCAGTCGAACAATGTCGCCGGCGAATCCGTTCTGGTTCCCTATCCGCTGCAGCGTATTCGCTATCTGGGACGTGACGTGGTGAGCTGCGTCGCCGGCACGCGGGTGGTGTTGCTCAATCCGCAGACCGGCAAAGAAGAACTGCCGCCGCAAACGCCGACGTTCCTCCCGATGGTGACGCCGCGCGTCGTCAAGTCGCAGCGCGATGGCGACGACTCGCTCCTGTTGACCCAGCACATCAGCGTACAAAGGCCGGGCTCTGGAATTGAAGGCCATGGTCTCGCGCTCTGGTCCCCCGCTCAAAACAAGGCGCTGTGGCAACAGGCGGTGTTCGCTGCCAACCATGAAAAGGATTTTCGCCAATATCAGGCTCGTCCGCAGTGGCCTGTGGTGGTGGATTTGAATGGCGATGGCGTGGAGGAGATCATCACGGCGAGCGGAACGTCGTTGGACCAACCCCTCGGCTTCAATCAAACTGCGCACAGCCGGGCGTGGGGGGAAATCACGCTGCTCGGCAAGAGGCAAGAAGATCCGCCGGTCTGGAAGCGGCGGCTCGAAACGGTCGATCAGCAGATTGACCAGTTCGTTGCCGGTCCCGATATCAACGGCGATGACTGGCGGGATCTGTTCGCCGCCAACATCTTTTCCCGCGGACTCGACTCGGCGTTCGTCTACGTTGATGCCATTTCCGGGAAGACCGGCGAGATACTCTGGTCCTCAGGACAGCCTCTCAACCTCTCCGGCCGCAGCCAGCTTGGCGATGAAATCGTCGGCGAATTGCGGTGGTGGAATGATCGAGCCCGCTCCTCGCGATTGATTGTGCCGGTGCTCAAGGGAGCCAGCGGCGCTGGAGTGGGGCTGTATGTCTTCGCGGCCGCCGACGGCCAGCTCTTGCAGGAATCGGGCGATTTGCTTCCCACTCAACTCGTCGACGGCGACGGTCTGGACGATCTGTTTTGCTATGTTCCAACGAATCCGCAAAACGTGGACAAAGGGGGCAAGCTC